>JBJMIH010000274.1:0-13864 GCA_045806985.1 Mycobacteriales bacterium
CGACCCACCCTTCGGTAGCACAGGGAGGCACACCATGAGCGGTCACCTCGGCGAGACCGCCGCCGCCCTGGCGGACGGCGCGCTGGGGGCCGACGCCCGCGACCGCGCACTGGCCCACCTGGCCGGGTGCGAGGACTGCCGGGCGGACGTGGACATGCAGCGCAGGTTGAAGGGCCTGCTCATCGGGCTCGGGGAGCCCAGCATGTCCCCCTTGATGTTCAACCGGCTGCTCGACATCGGCGGCGACCACCACCCCGGGGACCCGCACGGCGGCTCCGGGAACGTGGTCGGCCTGCCGTGGGGCCAGCCGGCGCCGTTCAGCCAGCCGGTCTTCCGCGGCCAGGACCCCGGCCGCCCGCTCGCCGCGAACTTCGCGGCCGGCTTCGTCGCCGCGGCGGACAGCTACCGGGCGGTCGGCGCACCTGCCGCGTCGCTGCCCTGGCTGCGCGCGCTGCGTACCACCGTGGTCGGCGGCCTGGCCGCCGGTGCGATGGTGGTGACGGCGGCGGTCGTGCTCGCCGGCGGCACCAGCGGTGGTGACCCCATCCAGCCCTCCCTCGGCGACTTCTCGGTCGAGCATGCCCAGACGACCCGTGACCTGCCGGGCGCGGACCCGGTGCTCGGGGCGGTGGTCTCGCTCTCGGCACAGCGGTGAGAGACGGGAAGATGCAGGCCGTCCGCCTGTTCTTCCTCACCGCCGGCATCGGGATGCTGTCGCTGGCGGGACTCGCCGCGCTCGGCAACTCCCCGGCCACCCACCGGCCCGCGCGGGACGGGCAGGGCACGCCGCTCAGCTTCGGCAGGGACACCTCGCGGCCGCAACCGCAGGTCGCCGACGCCCTGTACGAGCTGCAACGGGTGGCCGACGCCGAGCGGTCGGTCAGCTACACCGGCCAGCAGGCGCTGTCCAGCTGGTCGGCGGCCGGCACCGCCACCATGCAGGTGACCGTGCAGCACGTGGCCGGCGAAGGCTCCTGGATCCAGCAGGTCAAGGCTGGCGGTGGCGGTACCCCCATCTACCAGGCGGACCGACCCGCCGAGCTGAACGCCAGGGTGGTCGCGCTGCTGGCCACCAACTATTCGCTGTCGGTGTCCGGCCTCGTCGAGTGCGCCGGCCGGGCGGCCAGGCAGATCAAGGTCCGGTACCGGGCCACCGGCAAGCTGGCCGGCATCTTCTGGGTGGACAGGGACACCGGGCTGCTGCTGCGGCGGGAGCTGTACGACCGGAACGGCGTCCTGGTCAGGTCCACCGCGTTCCTCGACGTCACGGTCGGCGTGGCCAGCCCGACCCCGCCGCCCACGGCGAGCGGCCCGCACGCCAGGGAGCGGGTACTCGACAACGCGCAGCTCCGCGACCTGCGCGGGGACGGCTGGACCGTGCCGGACAAGCTGGGCGGCAGCGAGAGCGGCGACAACCTGGTGCTGTACGACGCCCGCCAGGAGGACGGCGACGACGGCGCCGTCCTGCACCTCTCCTACTCCGACGGGCTGTTCTCGGCGTCGCTGTTCGCCCAGCGCGGCCGGCTGGAGCCGATGGACGGCTGGGTCCAGCGGCGGATCGCCGACGCGGAGGTCTACCAGAAGCCGGGGCTGTCGCAGTGGGCCGTCTGGGACGGCGGCGACACGGTGTACACCTTGATCGCCGACGGGCCCGACACGCTGGTGAGCGACGCGGTCGCGGCCGTACCGCACGTCGACCGCGCGCACGGCGTCACCGGACGGCTGCGGCGGGGCGTTGACCGCGTGTTTTCCTGGCTGGATCCGTTCGACTGATCTCCTAAATGGGGAAACACTGGGCGGTGGGACAATGACTGCTGATATCGACGGCGACGCAGCGCCCGCCCCGGTCAGGAAGGACCTGTCACGGTGATCAGCGAAGCCAGCGGCGAGCCCGGCCCCGAGGAGCGGGGCGCGCCGCCAGCGGGCGGCCCCCCGCAGCGGCGGGAGTCACCCTGGTGGGCGTCCAACGCCGCCCAGGACCCGTGGCGGGACCCGCGCTCGCACGCCTGGACGCCGGCGTCCGGCGGCTGGACCGCGCCGTCGGCGCCACCCCCCGCTCCCCAGTACCCTCCCTACCCGCTGCACTCGCCGTACGGCGGCCCCGGCGACCCGAACGCCTCGCCGGACCCTGCCGGCCCGCGGCGCGGGCTCGGCGTGGTCGTGCTGGTCGCGGTGCTGAGCGCGGTGCTCGCCGGCGGGCTGGCCGGCTACGTGGGGTACCGGGCCGCCGACCGCCACCCGAACCCCTACAGCGTCCTGCCGCAGGTCGGCGGCAACCCGGGCGGCCCCAGCGCCGCCAACCGGGCGCCGGAGTCGATCGCCGGCATCGCCAAGCGGGTGCTGCCCAGCGTGGTGAGCATCGAGGTGACCGGCGGCGGCGAGGAGGGCACCGGTTCCGGCTTCGTGGTCCGGTCCGACGGCTACATCCTCACCAACAACCACGTCGTCGCCCCCGCCGCCAACGGCGGTCAGATGCGGGTGGTGTTCAACGACGAGTCCTCGCTCGGCGGGACGATCGTCGGCCGGGACCCCACCGCCGACATCGCGGTCGTGAAGGTGGACAAGAAGGGCATGCCGGCGCTCACCCTGGGCCGCTCCGGGGAGGTCGCCGTGGGTGATCCGGTGGTCGCGATCGGCTCGCCGCTCGGCCTGGCCGGCACCGTGACCTCCGGCATCGTCAGTGCGCTGGACCGGCCGGTGGTCGCCGGCGGCGAGGACGGCACCGACCAGACGGTGATCTCGGCGATCCAGACCGACGCCGCGATCAACCCCGGCAACTCCGGCGGCCCGCTGGTCAACGCGGCCGGCGACGTGGTCGGCATCGACTCGGCCATCGCGCAGCTGCCCGGCAGCAAGAGCGGCAGCATCGGGCTGGGCTTCGCCATCCCGATCGACCAGGCCAAGCGGATCGCCGACGAGCTGATCAGCACCGGCAAGTCGGGCCGGACCTACCTCGGGGCCGCGCTGGACAACAACTACGACGCCGGCGACGGCGCCAAGGTCACCACCGTGCAGGGGCCCGCGGCCAAGGCCGGCATCCAGACCGGCGACGTGATCACCAAGATCGACAACAAGCTGGTGACCGACTCCATCGAGCTGGTGGCCGCCATCCGCAAGCGCCCGCCGGGAACTCAGGTCAGCCTGACCTATCTTCGCGGCGGCCAGCAGCATACGGTGAAGGTGACCCTCGAAGAGACGTTCAACTGACCACGACGAGCGAGGCACCGTGTTCGACCAGGTGGGTTGGGGCGAGATCGCCCTTCTCGTGATCGTCGCGCTCTTCGTTTTCGGCCCGGAGAAGCTGCCGCAGGTCGCGCAGGAAGCCGGCCGGATGATCCGCGGGCTGCGGAAGATGGCGCGCGACTTCTCCGACGACGTGAAGAAGGAGCTGGGGCCGGAGTTCCAGGACCTCGACCTCGAGGACCTCAACCCCCGCACCTTCGTCCGCAAGCGGCTGCTGTCCGAGTTCGACGAGGACGACTTCCGTCTCGACAAGTACTTCGACGATCTCGACGAGGAGCCGGCCGAAGCCCCCCGGGCCAAGGTCAACCTGGAGAAGGCCGGCCAGCCGCTGGCACCCAGGTTCGACGCCGACGCCACGTGACCGACGCCGTCATCCTCCCCGGCCGGCTGTACGGGCCGCAGGCGCCGTTGCTCATGTACACCGCTGACGTGGCCGAGCGGCGAGGTGCGACGGTGCACCGCCACTCCTGGCGGGAGCACCCTCGGCTCGACGAATCGGCCTTCGAGGACTGGGTACGCGGCGAGGTGGCCGACCTCCTCGACACGGTCGGCGGACAGCCGCTGCTCATCGGCAAGTCGCTGGGCACGCTCGCCACCTCCCTCGCCGCCGACCGTGCCCTGCCCGCGATCTGGCTGACCCCGCTGCTGGCCCACCCGTCGGTGGTCGCCGCCCTGGAACGCGCCACGGCCCCGTTCCTCCTCGTCGGCGGGACGGCCGACGAGGCCTGGGACACCGCCGCGGCCCACCGCCTCACCCCGCACGTCCTGGAGGTTGAGGCCGCCGATCACGGCATGTACGTCCCCGGCCCGCTCACCGACACCCTCGCCGTCCTCACCGAGGTGGTCACCGCCGCCGACGACTTCCTCGCCGCCATCAGCTGGCCGAGCTAGGCGTGTCTCGAAGCCATGTCGGTGTCGGTGTCCAGGTCCTGGCGGATTTCGGATCCCTGCTGTCACGATCAAGGAGTTGTGTCCGCGTTGGCGTGTGAAAACGCGGACACAACACCATGAACGAGGCGAGAGAGGCCGGCGGGTGGCGGGTTTCGGACCTCGCCGGCTACTTCGAAACGCTGCCTAGTCGATAGTCGCTTCCGCTTCGCGGGCGAGCAGGTGGTCGACGGTCTGCTCGGGGGTGAGGTCGGAGTTGTCCAGCCACAGGCCGAGGTGCGGGGTGGCGTGCCGCAGCAGCGTGTCCAGTCTCGCCACCGAGAAGCCGCCGTCGCCGTAGGCGGTCTTCGTCCTGGCGGCCTCGCGGGCGGCCACCACCTCGGGGCGCGGCGCGAGCACCACCACCCGGCGGGGCCGGCTCGCCAGCATCTGGACGACCGTTTCCAGCAGCGGGCCGAGGATCACGTCCTGGTAGGCGACGGCGAAGCCGGCGGTGGCGTACGCGTCGGCGGTGCGGGCGCCGAGGGTGTACCTGAGGCCGAGCTGGGCGAGGGCGTCGGCCGAGGGTTCCGGGGTCATGTCGGCGCGGCCGGTGACCACCATCCGGCGGAACAGGTCGCCGCGGACGTGCACGCCGCGCGGGTACCGGCGGGCGAGCAGGTCGGCGACCGTGGACTTGCCGGCCGTCTGGATGCCGGTGAGGAGCCAGAGCGGGCCCGGCGCTGGCGCGGTCACCTGCCGACGGGGGTGAGGCCGAGCGAGCGGCCGACCAGGCTGCTGGAGCGGACGGCCAGCCGGTCGGCGATGGCGCGGAGGGCCGCGCCGGCAGGGGAGTCGGGGGCGTCGAGTACCAGCGGCCGGCCGGTGTCGCCGCCCTCGCGGAGCCGTACGTCGATGGGGACGGAGCCGAGCACCGGGACCTTGGTGCCGGTGGCGCGGGAGAGCCGCTCGGCGACGGTGGCGCCGCCGCCGGTGCCGAAGACGTCGACCATCTCGCCGCAGTGCGGGCAGGGCAGGCCGGCCATGTTCTCCACCACGCCGACGATCTGCTGGTGGGTCTGGAGCGCGATCGCACCGGCGCGCTCGGCCACCTCGGCGGCCGCGACCTGGGGCGTGGTGACGACGAGGATCTCGGCGCCGGGGATGAGCTGGGCCACCGAGATCGCGATGTCGCCGGTGCCCGGCGGCAGGTCCAGCAGCAGCACGTCCAGGTCGCCCCAGTACACATCGGACAGGAACTGCTCCAGCGCCCGGTGCAGCATCGGCCCGCGCCACACCACCGGCACGTTGCCGTTGGTGAACATCCCGATCGAGATCACCTTCATGCCGTGCGCCTGCGGCGGCATGATCATGTCCTCGACCTGGGTGGGCTTGTCGGTCACGCCCAGCATCCGCGGTACCGAGTGGCCGTAGATGTCGGCGTCCACCACACCCACCGACAGGCCCTTCGCGGCCATCGCCGCCGCCAGGTTCACGGTCACCGAGGACTTGCCGACCCCGCCCTTGCCGGAGGCCACCGCGTACACCCTGGTGGTGGAGTTCGGCTGGGCGAACGGGATCATCGCCGCCGGCTGGCCGCCGCGCAGCCGCTGCTGGAGCGCCTGCCGCTGCTCCGCGGACATCGCGCCCAGGTCGACCCGTACCTCGTCCACCCCGTCCAGCCGGCTCACCGCGGCCGTGACATCCCTGGTCAGGGTGTCCTTCATCGGGCAGCCCGCCACGGTCAGCAGGATCCGCACCGACACGACCCCGCCGTCGATCGAGACGCCGTCGACCATGTCGAGCTCGGTGATCGGGCGGCGGATCTCGGGGTCGTTCACGGTGGCCAGCGCGGCCTGGATTTCCTCGACGGTGGGCATGTGAGCCATGGTACGGCGGGATAGCGTGGGGCCATGGACCCCGGTGAACTGGCGCAGGGGGAGCGGGCCCGGTACTGGCGGCACCCGGCCGCGGCCGGCGTCGACCTGCTGTGGGCGCGGTTCCGCGAGTACCGCTTCACCCGGCACAGCCACGAGGGCTACACGATCGGCCTGATCGAGAGCGGGGTGGAGGAGTTCCGCATCGGCGGCGGCGTGGCTCGGGCCACCCCCGGCACGATCGGCCTGATCAACCCGGACGTGGTGCACACCGGGGAGGCCGGGGTGCCGGCCGGCTGGCGGTACCGGGTGTTCTACCCGTCCGCCGACGTGGTCGCCGAGGTCGCCGCGGACCTGGGCCTGCGGGGGCTGCCGTCGTTCATCGAGCCGGTGGTGCGGGACGCGGAGGCGGCCCGGCTGCTGACCGCCGCGCACCGCGCCGCCGAGGCGGCCGGCGGCGCCGATCCGCTGGCCGTGTCGGAGCTGCTGCGGGCCGGCCTCGGTCGGGTGATCAGGGCGCACGGCCGGCAGCGGGCCGGTCGTGCCGTGCCGGCGGCCGGTCCGGCGCACGTGGAGCGGGCCAGGGAACTGCTGCACGGGCACGTGGCCGACGGTGTGAGCCTGGACACCCTCGCCGAGGTCGCCGGCTGCGGGCCCACCTCGCTGGTACGGGCGTTCCGCCGGGCCACCGGCCTGCCGCCGCACGCGTACCTCACCCAGCTGCGGGTCCGGGAGGCCTGCCGGCTGCTGGACGCCGGGGTGCCCGCCTCGGACGTCGCCGGCGCGGTGGGTTTCGCCGATCAGGCCCACCTGACCAGGCATTTCAAGCGGCACGTCGGCGTGACGCCGGGGATGTACGCGCGGGCAGGAACGTTCAAGCCGGCGGCTGCCGGGGCCGCCTAGCCTCGGCGGTGTGGACACCACCACCGACACACCAGTCCCGGAAGCCACGGAGACCGCGGAGACCACCCGGGCGACAGTCCGCGACGCGGTCGTGCTGGGGCTCGCGGTCGGCGTGTCCGGCCTGGCCTTCGGGGCGGCCGGCACGGCGGCCGGGCTCTCGGTCGCGCAGACCTCGGTGCTGAGCTTCGTCGCGTTCACCGGCGGGTCGCAGTTCGCGCTGGTCGGGGCCATCGCCGGCGGCGGCAGCCTGGCCGCCGGGGTGGCCGGCGCCTGGCTGCTGGGCCTGCGCAACACGCTCTACGGCGTGCGGCTGGCCCGGACACTGGCCGTACGCGGACCGCGACGCCTGGTCGCCGCGCACGGCGTGATCGACGAGACCACCGCGATGGCGGTCGCCAGGACCTCGCCGGCACAGGCCCGGATCGCGTTCTGGAGCACCTTCGCCACCCTTTTCGTGGTGTGGAACCTGAGCACGGTGGCGGGCGCGGCCGGCTCCGCCCGGCTCGGCGACCCGTCCGCGCTGGGCATCGACGCGGTGGTGCCGGCGGCGTTCCTGGCGCTGCTCGCCCCCCGGCTGCGGGACCGGGTACAGCTGCCGGTCGCCCTGGTCGGCGCGCTGATCGCGCTGGTGGCCGTGCCGCTGGCGCCGGCCGGGCTGCCGGTGCTGCTGGCCGCCGCCGCGGTGCTGGTCGGGCTGCGGAGGGCGACGTGAACGGCATCCCGGCGACCTGGGTCGCGGTGCTGGCCACCGGCGCCGGCTGCTACCTGCTCAAGCTCGTCGGCCTGTGGGTGCCGGCCAGGGTGGTCGACCATCCCACCGTCCGCCGGCTGGCCGACCTGCTGCCGGCCGCCCTGCTGGCCGCCCTGGTCGTGGTCGAGGCGTGCGCCGACGGCACCCGGCTGGTGCTGGACGCGCGGCTGGCCGGCCTCGCGGCCGCCGTCATCGCGGTCTGGCGGCGCGCCCCGTTCCTGGTCGTCGTCGTGTCGGCCGCCGTGACCGCCGCCCTGGTCCGGCTGCTGGCCTAGGCCGCCGGCGTGGTGGGCGAGTCCAGCCAGGCGTTGACCAGCGCGGTGAAGTCGTGGCCGGTGTACTGGTTGAGGTAGGCGATGAACGAGGCCCGGTTCTGGTTGGTGTACCGGTGCTGGCCCACCCAGTCGCGCATCATCGGGAAGAACTTGGCGTCCCCGATCTGCTGCCGGATGCTGTGCAGCATCAGCGCCGGACAGTAGTACACATTGGACGACGCGAAGTGGTTCGGCTTGTAGTGCCCCGGCGGCCCGTCGGTGACGCGCAGGCCCTGGTCCTGGGTCCGCCACCGGGACATGATCCGGTCCAGCGACTGGCCGAGCACCTCCGCGTCGTACATGGCCTGCGTGTACATGGCGAAGCCCTCGTTCAGCCAGACGCCGGTCCAGTCGGTCGGCGTGACCGCGTCGCCGAACCACTGGTGGGAGAACTCGTGCAGCAGCGCGTCCTCCGGGATTCCCACCGCGACGCTGATCATCGTCTGGGTCTCCATGCCGGAGCCGGTGCCGGGAATGCCGATCACGCCGGCCGAGGCGAACGGGTACGGCCCGTACTTGTTCTCCAGCCAGCTCAGCATCTGCGGGATCTTCGCGTACAGCGGGCCGAGGCGGGCCGCGTCCGCGGACCGGTACCAGGTGGTGACGGGGATGCCGTGCGGCCCGGTCGCCTTGTGCTCATCGAAGTGGTCGATGGCGAAGGCCACCAGGTACGTGGCGATCGGCGCGTCGCTGTGCCACTGGTAGGTCTTCTCGCCGCCGCTCTCCTTCGGCCCGGTGAGCTGCCCGTTCGTGACGCCGACCCAGCCGTCCGGCACGGTGATGTTCACGTCGTACAGCGCCTTGTCGGACGGCTGGTCGCTGGACGGGTACCAGGTGAACGCCCCGAACGGCTCCTGCATCGAGAACGCCGACCCGTCCGGGTTGATCTGGAAGCCCACGTCCGCGAAGTCGCCGCGCACCACCGGCGCCTTCACGGCGGCCGGCGTGCCGTGGTAGGAGATGACCAGGGTGGCACGCTGGTCGGCGGCGAGCGGGTGGGCGATCACGAGCTTCGCGCCGGAGTGGGTTGCGGTAGCCTTGCCGCCGTCCACGGTGACCGCGTCCACCGCGAGCGGCGTTCCGAGGTCGAGTCGGATATCCGACAGGGCAGCGGCTCCCCGCACGGTTAGAGTCGCCGTGCCGGTCAGCAACCGCTGCGTCGGCGACCAGCGCAGGCCCAGCCGGTAGTGCAGCACATCCAGGCCCGGGTTCCCGTACGACGGGTACACCGGGTCCGCCACCGGAGTGGACCTGCCGGCGTCGTCACCGGCCGTGCTCACCGGCGGTGGGGATGGAGGTCCGGCCGGCGTGTACGAGTAGTGCCGGGAACAACCGGCCACGCTGGTGAGGGCCGCGGCCACGAGCGCGGCGACCGGGACGGCGACGGCGGGATGGCATCGACGCATACCCGCAGTCTGTCCTACCGGCGGTCACGTGGCGGACCCCCCTCGCCTGTCGATCCGGTAACTTCCGGCGCCGGACGGCCGAAACACCCACGGGGAGTCACCGAACGAGAGCTCCACCAAACGGAAGGCGATGGTCGTGCAGCCACGCTCGTCCCGGTACCGGGCGCCCAGCCGGTTCGCACTGGCGGCCGCCGCCGTGCTCACCGCAGGCGGCCTGACCGCGTTCGCCGCACCGGCCACCGCGGACCCGCAGGCCCCGGCCGCGGGCACCGACACGTACTTCGTCCTGATGGACGAGCCGCCGGCCACCGCCTACCAGGGCGGCGAGCCGGGCCTCCCCGCCACCAGGCCGAAGGCCGGCGACAAGCTCGACACGGGCAGCGCGGGCGTCCGCCGGTACGTCGGCCACCTGCGGGAGCGGCACGACAGCGTGCTGGCGGCGGCGCCGCGCAAGGCCGCGCCGGCGCCGAAGAAGCTGTACGACTACGACTACACGGTGAACGGCTTCGCCGCCCGGCTGACCGCCGGCCAGGCCGCCGCGCTGGCCCACACCAGGGGCGTGACCAGCGTCAGCCCGGCCCAGACCGCCACCGCGCTGACCGACCGGTCGCCGGCCTTCCTCGGCCTGGACGGCCGCGACGGCCTGTGGAACCGGCTCGGCGGCAGCCGGGACGCCGGCCGCGGGATCGTCGTCGCCGATCTCGACTCGGGCATCGTGCCGGAGAACCCGTCGTTCGCCCCGCTGCGCGGCGTCCCCGCCCGGCCGAGGGGCTGGCACGGCACCTGCCAGACCGGCCAGGGCTGGACCGCGGACGACTGCAACTCCAAGATCGTCGGCGCCCGCTGGTACGTCGCCGGCTGGGGCGAGAAGATCGTGCTGCCGGCCGACTTCCTGTCGCCCCGGGACGGCACCGGTCACGGCTCGCACACGGCGTCCACGGCGGCCGGCGACCACGGTGTGACCGCCACCATCCAGGGCGCCGACTTCGGCCAGATCTCCGGGGTGGCCCCGGCCGCCCGGCTGGCCGTGTACAAGGTGTGCTGGCTCCGTACGGACGGCAGTTGCGGGGTCAACGCGGCCGACGTGGTCGCCGCGGTGGAGGATGCCGTCCGCGACGGCGCCGACGTGATCAACTACTCGATCGCCACCCACGACCCGACGCTGACCATCGCCAGCGACCCCGTGGAGATGGCCTTCCGGCGCGCCGCCGACGCCGGGGTGTTCGTGGCCGCCGCCGGCGGCAACACCGGTGCCGGGCCCGCCGGCACCGTCGTCAACCACCCGCAGCCGTGGGTGACCACGGTCGCCGCGGGCACCGAGGACCGCACCTTCAACGCCACCGTCACGCTGGGCGACGGACGCACGCTCACCGGCGCCTCGATGTCGCCGGCCGTGGTCGGCCCGGCGCCGCTCGTGCGGTCCAGCGCGGTCGCCGCCGCCGGCGCCAGCCCGAACCTGGCCGCCCAGTGCTGGGCGAACCAGCTCGATCCGGCCAAGGTCGCCGGCACGATCGTGGAGTGCGACCGGGGCGGCAACGACCGGGTCGCCAAGAGCGCGACCGTCAAGGCGGCCGGCGGCGTCGGCATGATCCTGGTCAACCTGACTCCCAACACCACGAACGCCGAGATCCACTCGGTGCCGACCGTCCACTTCGATGGGTCCGACGGCCTGGCCGTCAGGACGTACGCGGGACAGCCCGGCGCCACCGCGACGATCGGGCGGTTCACCAGGCAGGTCGGCGGCGAGGCCCCGACCGTCGCCCCGTTCTCGCTGCACGGCCCGAGCCCCGCGCTCGGCGGCACCCTGCTCAAGCCCGACGTGATGGCCCCCGGCCAGGACATCCTCGCCGCGCTCGCCCCCACCGAGGGCGGCCAGAACTGGGGCGTCATGTCCGGTACCTCGATGTCGAGCCCTGAGGTCGCCGGGCTGGCCGCGCTGCTCAGGCAGGCACACCCGCGGTGGTCACCGATGATGATCAAGTCGGCGGTGATGACGACCGCCACCACCCTGGACAACAAGGGCAATCCGATCCCGGGCAATCCCTTCTTCTACGGTGCCGGCGAGATCGTGCCGACGAAGGCCGTCGACCCGGGCCTGGTGTTCGACTCCCGGCTGCCGGACTGGGTGCGCCTCCAGTGCGCCACCGGCGACCTGAAGGCGACCGACCCGGACTGCGTGCGGTACGGCACCGCCGACCCGCTGGACTTCAACGTGGCCTCGCTCGCCGTGCCGGCGCTGGCCGGCGTCGCGGTCGCGCACCGGACGCTGACCAACGTGGGGCTGCTGCCGGCCCGGTACACGGCGCAGGCCAGCGGCCTGCCCGGATTCACCGTGTCGGTGTCGCCGCGGACGCTGTTCCTGCTGCCCGGCCAGAGCGCGAAGGTGGCGGTCACCCTCACCCGCACGACGGCCGCCTTCGGGCAGTACGCCAGCGGCGCGGTGACCTGGAGCGAGCAGGGTGGCGTCCCGTGGGACCGGCACGCCGTGACGATCCCGGTGGTGGCCAGGCCGGTCCCGTCGGCCGAACCGGCCACGGTCGCCGGCACCGGCGCCACCGGCTCGGTCGGCATCCCGGCGCGGTCCGGCTACGCGGGCACGTGGGCGACCTCCGTGTCCGGCCTGGTGCCGGCGACGGTGACCACGACCTCGCTGCCGTCGGTCCAGGGCACGGCGGCGTTCGACCCGTCGCAGCCGGCGCCGGGTCAGCACACCGCGAAGTACCCCGTGACCGTGCCGGCGGGGACGACGCTGGCCCGCTTCGCCACGTCCACGGCCGACTACCCGGCCGGCACCTTCGTGGACGTGTACGTCTACCGGGCCGGAACCAGCAGCCTGCTCGCCTCTGCCAGGACCATCGCCGGCGCCGCCGACGCGCACGTGGACCTGACCGGGTTCAGCGGAGACGTGGACGTGTACCTCGACGTGTCCGCGACACCGGTCGACTCACTCGACGTGAAGGGCTACACCTGGCTGCTCGGCGGCCCCACCGGCAACCTCACGGCGAGCCCGGCGTCGGCCGCCGTGACCGCCGGCCAGCAGCTGACCGTGACGGCTGCCTGGTCCGACCTGGAACCCGGCCGGCGCTGGCTCGGCCTGCTCAACTTCTCCGACGGTGCCAACCCGGTCGGCTCGACACTCCTGTCCGTGACGAGCTGACCTGACCCTGGCCGGATCTGGCTACGGCAGTTGGCAGACCTGCCAGCCGTCGGCCTTGGTGTGGGTGAGGCCGAGGTTCAGGTCGTGTTCGCTGCGGTCGAAGTAGGTGACCTTCATCGAGACGGTCGCGGTGTCCTTGTCGGTGGACTTCTTCGTCACCTTGTGTGACACGGTGTCGCCGTACCGGGCCTTGAGCCCGTCCGGTGTGGTCGCGCCGCGCAGCGCCGTGCACAGGTTGTCGCGCGCGGCCGCGTAGTCGCCGACCTCGATGCGCTGGAAGAACTTGTTCGCCGCCGCCTGCGGCGTGGACGGCTGGAGGAAGCCCACCACCCCGGTGTACCCGACCGCCCCGAGCAGCCCGACCACGGCGAGGATGACCACCAGTGGCATGAACGCCGCGAGCAACCCGACGCGCGGGCCGCTGCCGCGGCCGGCGCCCTGGCCGGAGCCCTGCCCGGGGCCACCGCCGCCACCCTCCGCGTTCCCACCGTCCCCGCCCTCGCCGCCGCGGTCGCCGCGCGGGGGGTCGATCGGTGACACGACATCGGTCCACGCCGACCCGTCCCACCAGCGCAGCGGCGCCTCGCTGAACGGATCGTCGTACCAACCCTGAACCGGCATAGTCACGCACTAAGTGTGACAGCCCGGCCCGGAACAGTCACCGGGCGCTTCGGCTGTCCAGTTCCTTCTCGGGGTGGTCAGCCAGCAGCCTGGTCAGCTCGGAACGCAGGAAATCCCTGGTCGCGACGTCGCCGAGGGCGATACGCAGGGCGGCCAGCTCGCGTGCGAGGTACTCGATGTCGGCCTTGGTGGTCGCGGCGCGCTGCCGGTCCTCCTCCATCGCCACCCGGTCCCGGTCGGCCTGCCGGTTCTGCGCAAGCAGGATCAGCGGGGCCGCGTACGAGGCCTGCAACGACAGCATCAGGGTCAGGAAGATGAACGGGTACGGGTCGAACCGCCAGGGGCCGGGCGCCAGGAGGTTCCAGGCGAACCACAGCAGGACGAACACCGTCATGTAGACGAGGAACCGTGCGGTGCCGAGGAACCGCGCGATGCGCTCGGAGAACTGCCCGAACGCCTCCGGGTCGTAGTACAGCCGCGGCATCAGCGGGTGGCGGATCTCCCGCGGCTGGTCCAGGCGCCCCAAACGGCGCTGGTCGCGTACCCGCTCCAGGCCAGTGGTCATCGGTCGGTCACCATTTCCTCTTCCGTGCGCGTGGTCAGCGTGACCGCTCCCCGTCACCGGTCGTCTCGGCGCTGCGCAGCGCCTCTTCCTCTTCGTCCGTGCCGGCGTCCGCGTCGATCTCCGGCACGCTCTCCCGCCAGTCGTTCGGCAGCAGGTGGTC
>JBJMIH010000275.1:0-21652 GCA_045806985.1 Mycobacteriales bacterium
ACTCCTCGAAAACGCCACCGGCTACTCCAGCCCCCGCACCAAGGTTTTGGTGTCCAGCCGCATGGTCGGCCCCAACCTGATGGTCGAGATCGAAGACCAAGGCATCGGCATGGCACCGGTCATGCTGTCCGCGATCAACGAACGCCTGTCCCGCCCGCCGACAGCGACCGACGTGGACGTGTCCAAGCACATGGGCCTCTACGTGGTCTCCCAGCTGGCGGCCCGCCACCGCATCAAGGTCCAACTCCGCGCCTCGCCCCTCGGCGGCGTCATCGCGATGATCCTCATCCCCGCCGCCTGCCTCCGCCCCCAGGGCGACTTCCAGCAGGGCGGCGACCCGCAGGGTTACGGGCAGCAGCAGGCCCAGCCGGCCGGCGCCGGGCAGGGCTTCGCCCAGCCTCGCGCGCTGACCGCGCAGCCCACCGCCACTCCCCCGCCGCCGCGGATGCCGGCCCCGTCCCAGCGCCAGGCGCTGGACCGCCAGCCCTACGCCAGCGGCTCCACCCCGCCGGTCCAGTTCAACACCGGCTCGTTCCCGCCCGCCCCGACCCAGTACAACACCGGCTCCACCCCGCCGGTGCAGTACAACACCGGGTCGTTCCCGCCGGCCCAGTACAACACCGGCTCGGTGCCACCCGCGCAGTACAACACCGGCTCTACTCCCCCGGTGCCGTACGGCGGCGGGTCCAACCCGCCGGCCCAGTACAACACCGGGTCGACGCCGCCGGTGCCGTACTTCCCGACACCCCCGCCGCCGGCCGCGGCCCAGCGGCCGGCCGCCCCGCCGCCGCCGCTCGCGCCCACCGCGGGCTTCCGGCTGGACGGTCCCGGCAGCATGTTGCTGGGCGGCGGTCCTGGCGGGCCGGGCTGGCAGGACGAGAACGGCGGCGAGCAGCCGCCGATCTACGCCACGATCGAGTCGGAGTGGTTCCGGGACAACTCGAACCGGCAGCAGCAGCCGCAGCAGGCGAACGGGCCGGAGAGCGCCCCGGCCGGCCCGCCCGCGCCGCAGCAGCAGCCCGCCGGTCCCGGCGACGGCGGAGTCGCGCAGGTGTCGCCGTACGCCGCGCCGATGTGGACCACGCCGGCCGACAGCGGTTGGCAGGCCGCCGGCGGCGCGGCCCGCCCGCAGCCGGCCGGTGTCACCGCGGCCGGGCTGCCCCGCCGCGACCCGATGGCGCAGCTCGTACCGGGTGCGGCCGAACCGCCGAGCCCGCCAGCGCCGGACTGGAACAACAACGCCGCCGACCGGCACCAGGCCGCCCAGGCGACCCGGAGCCTGCTGTCCAGCTACCGGGACGGCATCGAGCGGGGCCGGGCCGAGGGACGCAACAACCCCTGACACCCGCGACGGTACCCAGATGCCCGCGCCGTCCCCGGACGGCGCGGGCATCCCGCTCTAAATGGGATGCCGGGAGCGCGACCGTCGGTCATCATTCTGGGATGGTCACCGTACGCACCGCACAGTCCGACGCGGACCTGGAGGCATGGCGCGAGGTCCGTATCGCGCTGATGCCGTACGAGCGGGCCGACTCGGTCGCCGAGATGCGCGCCAAGTCCAAAGCCGACCAGCTGCGGGTACTTGCCGAGGACGAGACGGGGCGGGTGGTCGGCCACGGCATCTGCGGTCGCTCCGACGTGCCGGGATCGGCGTTCGTCGCGCCCAGGGTGCTGCCGGACGCCCGCCGCCGGGGCGCGGGAACCGCGCTGCTACGGGTGCTGGCAGCGCACGTCGCCACGCTCGATGTGCCGCTCGTGCGGGCACACCTGGACGAGCCGGAGTCGGTGCCGTTCGCGGAGCGGTTCGGGTTCGAGGAGTACGACCGGCAGGTCGAGCAGGTCCGCGAGGTGGCTCCCGACGAGCCGGCGCCGAAGGTGCCCAAGGGCGTGCGGATCGTGCCGGTGAGCGACCGGCCGGAGCGCTGGACGGCGGCGTACCACACCCTTGCTCAGCAGGCATTCCAGGACATGGCGCTGGTCACCCCGATCCACACCACGCTCCAGGTCTGGGAGCGGGAATGGATTTCCGACCCGCGGGCGATGTTCCTGGCGCTGGCCGGCGACGAGATCATCGGCTGCGCCGGGCTGCACCTCGAGGAGGACCGGCCCGACCGGGCCGAGAACGCGCTGACCGCGGTGCTCCGCGACTGGCGCGGCCGTGGCGTGGCGGCGGCCCTCAAGCGCACGGTGCTGGCCTGGGCCGCCGCCAACGGCATCCGCGAGGTCTACACGTGGACCCAGCGGGGCAACGACGACATGCGCCGCCTCAACGAGCACCTCGGCTACACCTACCGGCACGAGAGCATCAGCATGCAGGCCCCACTGCCGCTGAACCTCTAGCCCGTGTCTCAAAGTCGGCTTCCGCCTGTATGCCCTTGGCGGATTTCGGACCCCTGCGGCCACGATCAAGGAATTGTGGCCGCATTTTCATGTGACAACGCGGCCACAACTCCTTGATCGTGACGGGAAGGGCGGCGGGCTGGCGGATTTCGGACCCGGCGGGCCACTTGGAGATACGGCCTGGCCGAATCCAGCTTTCCGCTGCCAAGGCGGAGCGGGCCGCCGTGTGCGTTCTTGGCACGCGAGGGCCGCGACAACGCCGGCAGCGGGAAGCTGGGCCAGCTAGAAGGCCTTGCCGGCGTCGCGGGCGGCGGCGTGGGCGGTGCGGCGGCCCGCGTCGGCGTCCGCGGTGGCCAGGTTGGGCCGGAACGACACCGTCACCAGGTCGGTGACGCCGGCCCAGCGCAGCCAGTACTCCAGGTAGGGCGACTGGTAGTCCTCGCCGAAGGCCGGGCCCCGGCCGGGGCCGTACACCGCGCCGGTGTACAGGATCGCGGCCCTCTTGCCGGTGAGCAGGCCGGTGTAGCCCTCGACGGGGTCGAAGGAGAACACCATGCCGGGCTGGGACACCACGTCGATGAACTGCTTGAGGATGTAGGGCAGCCCGGCGTTCCACATCGGCACGCTGAACAGGTACCGGTCGTAGCTGTCGAACTGGGCGAACACCGCGCGGGCGGCCGCCCAGGCGGCGGCCTGCTCCCCGGCCGGCTCGCCGCCGCCGAAGATCGTCATCTTGGCCGCGGCGGCGGCCGGCCCGAACTCCGGCAGCGTGCCGTCCCACAGGTCGTAGTGGTCGACGGTGTCGCCAGGGTGGGTGGCCAGGTACGCGTCGAGGAAGGCCTCCGCCATGGCGAGCGACTCGGAGGCGGCGCCGCGCGGCGAGGCGGACAGGTGGAGCAGGCGGCTCATCGGGGTTCCTTCCGGAGAGAACGAGATCGGACCGCAGTCCGGTTACGGTCATCACCGTACCGGACCGCAGTCCGATTAGCCACTCGCCGTCAGGCCTGCACCGTCACCAGCCGCTGCCCCTCCACGGTCGACACCTGGACGGCGCCCACGTCGGCCGGCGCTACCAGCGCGGTGCCGTCCAGCTCGGTACCCGCCTGGGCGCCCTTCGGCGACACCAGCCAGCTACCGGCCAGCACCGGCGTGCCGCCGTCGCGCGGCAGCACCAGCAGCTGGCACCGCTTGCCGGCCGGGATGCCGCTGACCGAGGCGTGCACGCGCACCCAGCCGGCCGCCGGGACCAGCGTGGCGGTGATCCGGGCGCCGCTGGCCGGGTCGGTCGCGGTCAGCACGCGGGTACCGGCCGGCGTCGGCGACGCGCTCGCCACCGGCGACGGGGATGGGGACGGGCTCGACGACGGCTCCGCCGTCCTCGAGCCGGCGGTGCCGTGGCCGAGCAGCACGCCGGCCCCGAGCGCCGCGGCGGCGATCAGCGCCACCCCGGCCACGGCCAGCGCGCCCCCGCGCCGGCCCTGCCGCGCCTTCTCCGCGCGCACCTGCCGCAGCGTGCGCTGGAGCAGCAGGTCGCCGCCCTCGGGCGGCCCGTCGAGGAACGCCTCCGGCGGCACCTCCCCCAGCGCCTCCCGCATCGCGGCCAGTTCCGCCTGGTCGGCCCGGCAGGACGCGCAGCCGGCGAGGTGTTCGCGCACGGCCTGCTCCTCCTCGCCGTCCAGCACGCCGAGGGTGTAGGCCCCGAGCAGTTCGCGGTCGTGCTCGTTCATCGGGCCACCTCCCCCGCCAC
This sequence comes from Mycobacteriales bacterium, assembly GCA_045806985.1. Lineage (GTDB taxonomy): Bacteria > Actinomycetota > Actinomycetes > Mycobacteriales > JBJMIH01 > JBJMIH01. Next base: position 4,088 of record JBJMIH010000275.1, read on the forward strand.
CCGCCGGTCATCGCGGTCGGTCATCACCGTGCGCAGCTGTCTCAGCGCGTAGTAGCAGCGCGATTTGACAGTACCGGGCGGGATCCCGAGCGCCTGCGCCGTCTCGGCCACCGTGCGCCCGCGGTAGTACAGCTCCACGAGCACGTCCCGGTGGTCGGCGGAGAGCCGGTCCAACAGGCCCAGCACCAGCATCTGGTTGACCACGTTCTCGGCGTGGTCGGCCGCCTCCACGGCCGGGGTGGCCGGCGATTCGGCCACCTCGGTCGGGCGGGCGGCCCTGGCCCTCGCCCGGTCGGTGACGATGTTGCGGGCCACCGTGAGCAGCCAGCCCCGCACCGATCCCCGTTCCTCGGTCAGGGCGTCCGCGTGCTTCCACGCCCTGACCAGCGTCTCCTGTACCACGTCCTCGGCGGCGGCCCGGTCGCCGGTGAGCCGGGTGGCGTAGGCCAGCAGCGCCTGGCCGTGCTCGGCGTACAGCGTCCGGACCAGTGCCTCGTCGCTGGCCGGGTTGTTCCGTCGTGGCCAGCGGCCCGCGGCTCTCACCCGTTCCCTCCCACTGGTCGTCGGCTGTGGGCTACTGCGTACCAGACGCGGGAGCAGTGGGACAGGCCGGGGCGAGACGGTCTCAGTAGCCGTAGTCATTGCCGCCGGTGGAGGCGTGCGTGGTGGCCTTGGCCCCCTGCGGGGTGGCGGCGAACCAGGTGCCGCCGACGCCCTGGCCCCTGGCATCGCCGGGCGCGGCGTCGTTGGCGAAGCGGTACAGCGGCCAGCCGTGCAGGGTGAGCTGCCTGCTGCCGTCCGGGCGGGTCACGGTCCCGACCAGCGACCTGTCGACGCCCTGGACGGTGACGGTCCCGTCGCCGGTCACCAGCGCCGGCGGCCACTTCACGGCGCACTGGCCGGCGCAGTGGGTGGCGGGCGGGTTGGCGGTGTCCTGATCGAAGCGGTACAGCGTCATGCCGTTGCTGTCGGTGACGACCTGGCCCAGGTTGCCCACGGTGGCGGCGGCCAGCCGGGCACCGGCGGGCGTCGCGGGGGTGCTGGCCGCGGGACGGCCGCCGGCGGCGGAGCCGTGCGACGACGAGCCGTACGTGCTGGAGCAGGCGGACAGCAGCGCCAGGCCGAGCGCGGCAGCGGCGGCGGCGGTGCTGACGGCGGCGGTGCGGGTACGCGTGCGGGTCATCGTGAAACCTCCGGTGATGGGCGGCCCCGCCCTCCGCGGCGGCCGTCGAGACACCGCACATACGTGCCGCCACGACGGCCCGGTTCACCGGTGCGCGAGATTTCTCAGCGATGCCGTGCGCGCAGCTCGTCCCGGTACACCGCCCACCGGTCGAGCATCGCCGGCAGCTCCTTCTGCAGGAACTCGAAGAACACCACCGTCTCCTGGAGACGCTCGCCGGCCGGGGTGTCGGGGCCGACCACCGCCAACCCTTCCCTGGCGACGGCCTCGTACCGGGCCAGGATCAGGTCCCGCTTGCGGAACATCTCGTTCCAGACCTCGTCGCCGACCCGGTAGTGGTCGCGCCGCGAACCCCGGTCCCGGACCCGGGTGATCATGTCGAGCTGCATCAGGTACCGCACCGCGCCGGAGATCGCGGCAGGGCTGACGTGCAGGGTCTCGGCCAGCTCGGCGGCGGTGAGCCGGCCAGAGTCGGTCACGAGCAGGGCGACGAACACCCGCGAGGGCATCCGCGGCATCCCGGAGGCGGTCAGTACGCCGGCGAAGCGCTCGACATAGCTGGCGACGGCGTCGCCGTCGCGATCGGAGGCGGAGGTGGGCGGCGCGACCTCGGTCACGAGCGCATCATCTCCTCTCCGGCGCAGATCACACCAGTTTATAGGATTCTTAATGTTCAGAACTTTGTGAAATCGGTGTAGCTTCGGGGTCATGACAGCTGCGATCTCCGTGTCCGGGCTGGTCAAGAACTTCGGCCGGACGCGCGCGCTCGACGGCCTCGACCTCACCGTGGAAACCGGCGAGGTGCACGGCTTCCTCGGCCCCAACGGTGCCGGCAAGTCCACCACCCTGCGGATCCTGCTGGGCCTGCTGCGCGCCGACGCCGGCGACGCCACGCTGCTCGGCGGCGACCCCTGGCGCGACATCAGCACCCTGCACCGGCGGCTGGCATACGTGCCCGGCGACGTGACGCTGTGGCCGAACCTCTCCGGCGGCGAGGTGATCGACCTGCTCGGCCGGCTGCGCGGCGGCCTCGACCCGCGGCGGCGCGCCGACCTGCTGGAGCGGTTCGACCTGGACCCGACCCGCAAGGGCCGCGCGTACTCCAAGGGCAACCGGCAGAAGGTCGCGCTGGTCGCCGCGCTCGCCTCCGACGTGGAGCTGCTGCTGCTCGACGAGCCCACGTCCGGACTGGACCCGCTGATGGAGGAGGTCTTCCGCGAGTGCATCGCGGAGGAGCGCGACGGCGGGCGCACCGTGCTGCTGTCCAGCCACATCCTGGCCGAGGTGGAGGCGCTCTGCGACCGGGTCAGCATCATCAGGGCCGGCCGTACCGTCGAGACCGGCACCCTCGCCGACCTGCGCCACCTCACCCGGACCTCGGTCGCGGCCGAGCTGTCCGCGGCGCCGGACGGGTTGGCCGCGCTGCCGGGCGTGCACGACCTGGTGGTGGAGGGCACCCGGGTCCGGTGCGAGGTCGACACCGACCAGCTCAACGAGGTGCTGCTGCACCTCACCCGGGCCGGGGTGCGCAACCTGCGCAGCCAGCCGCCGACGCTGGAGGAGCTGTTCCTGCGGCACTATCAGGACGAGCTGGCGCCGCAGCACGCCGCCGCCGACCGGGCGGGTGCGCGATGACTCGACCGCGCAGCGGAGTGACGTCGTCACTCACCGGCACCGGCCAGCTCGTCCGGCTGATCCTCCGCCGGGACCGGGTCATCCTGCCGTCGTGGGTGCTCGGCCTGACCGTGATCGTGCTCGGCACCGCCAGCAAGCTCGGCGGCCTGTACCCGGACGCCGAGTCGCGCCGCAAGCTCGCCGAGGGCATCGCCACCAACCCGGGCATCCGGGCGCTGTACGGGCGCGCGTTCGACCTGAGCACGGTCGGCGGGATCGTCGCGTGGCGGCTGAGCGGCACCATCGCCGTGATCGTCGCGCTGATGACGCTGTTCTCGGTGGTCCGGCACACCAGGGCCGAGGAGGAGGCGGGCCGGCGGGAGCTGGTCGGCGCGACCGTCGTCGGCAGGCACGCGCCGCTGACCGCCGCGCTGGCCGTCAGCGCCGGCGCCAGCCTGGTGCTCGCCGTGCTGCTCGGGGCCGGGCTGACCGCGCAGGGCCTGCCGGCCGGCGGCTCGTTCGGCTACGGCCTCGCGATCGCCGGCAGCGGGGTGGTGTTCGCCGCGGTCGCGGCGGTGACCGCGCAGCTCACCGAGAGCTCGCGGGCGGCCAACGGGATGGCCGCCGCCGTGCTCGGCCTGTCCTACCTGCTGCGCGCGGCCGGCGACGTGTCCACCGGCGGGCGCTGGCTGGTCTGGCTGTCGCCGGGCGGGTGGATGGAAGAGGTGCGGCCCTACACCCAGCAGCGGTGGTGGCCGTTCGGGCTGGCGGTCGCGTTCGCCGCCGCGTCGGTGGTGAGCGCGTACCTGCTGGTGGCGCGCAGGGACCTGGGTGCGGGGCTGGTACCGCCGCGGCCGGGTCCCGCGGCCGCCTCGCCCCGGCTGCGCGGGCCGTTCGCGCTGGCGTGGCGGCTGCAACGGGGCGTGCTGATCGGCTGGGTGGCCGGATACGCGGTGCTGGGCGGCGTGCTCGGCAGCCTCGCCAAGGGCGTCGGCGACCTGCTCGGCGGCAACAGGACGCTGGAGGACATGTTCCACCGGATGGGCGGCCACCAGGGCATGACCGACGCGTACCTGGCCTCGGTGATGGGGATCATGGGCATGGTTGTGGGGCTGTACGCGGTGCAGTCCACGCTGCGGCTGCGGTCGGAGGAGACCGCGTCGCGGGCCGAGCCGGTGCTGGCCACCACGGTCGGCCGGCTCCGCTGGGTGGCCAGCCACCTGGCCTTCCCGGTGCTCGGCACGGCGGCGGTACTCGGCGCCGGTGGGTTGGCGGCCGGGCTGGTGCACGGCCTGCGCACCCACGACGTGGGCCACCAGGTGCCGCGGGTGCTGGCGGGTGCGCTGGTGCAGCTGCCGGCGGCGTGGATCGGCGCGGCGGTCGCGCTGGCGCTGTTCGGGCTCGCCCCGCGGCGGGTGACCGTGGCCTGGGGGCTGATGACGGCGTACCTGGTGCTCGGGGAGTTCGGGCCGCTGCTGAAGCTGAGCCACTGGGTGATGGACGTGTCGCCGTACAGCCACATCCCGAAGATCCCCGGCGGTGACATGCGGGCCGCGCCGCTGCTCTGGCTGACCGGCCTCGCCGCCGTGCTCGCCGCGGCCGGGATGGCGAACTTCCGCCGCCGCGACGTGGGATGACCCCGCCGGACCCGCCGCCCCGCCTCCTCTCCCCCCGGGGAGGCGGGGCGGCGACCCTCACCGTCAGGGGACGGGCGTGAACAGGCCGAAGAGGTTGCCGGCGGGGTCGCTGACGTAGGCGAACGGCGGGCCGCCCTTCGTCTCGGTCTGCGAGAAGACGACCTTGCCGCCGAGCTTCTCCACCCGCTCGCACGTGTCGACGAGGTCGCTCACGGCGATCGTGAACACGCCGTGGGCGGGCAGCCGGCCGGCGGTGTTGAACAGGCCGCCGGCCGGCCGGTCGCCGCCCGGGTAGCTGATCATGCGGTAGTCCATCCCACCCTCGGCGCTGTCCGGGTCGGACGCGAACGTCCAGTCGAACAGCGAGCCGTAGAACCGCTCCGCGGTCTCCGGATCGTCGGTGGCGATCTCGAACCAGGTCACGGTGTTCGGGGTCGGCGCTGTCATCGCGGGGCTCCTTCATCGTCGTCTGCATCGTCGTCCGGTGACGAGGACCAGCCTGCCGGCCCGACACGACAACCCCCTGTCGGTGTTTCAGCGGCGCCTCGGCACCGGCGCCCGCCGACCTTCTCGCCCACTGTCCAGCGGATTCACCTGGGCCGTGTCTCGACGTCATGTCGGTGTCCAGGTCCTGGCGGATTTCGGATCCCTGCTGTCACGATCAAGGAGTTGTGTCCGCGTTGTCGTGTGAAAACGCGGACACAACTCCTTGATCGTGGCCAGAGAGGCCGGCGGGTGGCGGGTTTCGGACCTCGCCGGCTACTTCGAAACACTGCCTAGTCGACGCCGGGGACGCGGAGGTTCTTCGGGACCAGGCCGGCGAACTTGTCGACATCGTGGGAGGGCGCGCGCTCGCCGGTGATGCGGGCGGAGGCGATCCGGTCCAGCCGGAACGCCCGCGCGTCGGCCCGCAGCCGGCACCAGCCGATCAGGTACCACACGTCCCGGCCGCCGACGAACAGCACCGGCTCCACCTCGCGGGAGGTGAGGCGGTCCCTGGCGTCGACGTACTCCAGCGCCAGTACCCAGGAGTGCTGCACGGCCTCCTCGATCACCGCCGGCAGCGGCTGGCGGGCCACGCTGTCCACCGGGAACAGCAGCCGGACCTTCGTCGACAGGGCCCTGGCGCCGTCCGAGGCACCACCCGGCATGGCGGCCATCACCTTGCGCAGGGCGGTACGCGCCTCCCTGGCGTACGGCACGTCGGTGGCCCTGGCCAGCGCGATCGCGATGGCCGCCGCCTCGGCGGCGGTGAAGTTCAGTGGCGGCAGCGTCATCGTCCGGTCGAGCGCGTACCCGCCCCGCCGCCCCACCTCGGCGTAGATCGGCACCCCGGCCTGCTGCAACGCGCTGATGTCCCGCTCGATCGTCCGCACGCTGACCTCGTACCGGTCAGCCAACTGCCGCGCCGACCGCGGCCGCGGCGAAACCGCCCGCAGCTCCTCGACGATCGCGTACAGCCGGTCCGTCCGGTTCACGCCGCGACCCTATCCACACCCCCCGACATTTCTCCGACCAGCGACGTTCCGACGTCAGCGGAAGGTGGGGCGGGTTCGGGTGGGGGTGGTCAGGGGCCGGGGGTTCGCGGGGGTCGTGGTGATGAGTCCGGGGGTGGTGGCGGTGAAGGCGAGGGGGCCGGCGACCGGGAGGTGGAGGGCGCTGCCGGCGAGGGCGAGTTGGACGGTGGCGCCGGTGGGGCGCGGGGTGGTGTATTCGTTGTCGCTCTGGGTGAGGATCAGGCCGAGGGTGTGGCCGGCCGGGATCAGCGCGTCGTAGGCGTCCAGCGGGACGGTGACCGTGTACCAGGTGCCGGGCTGGAGCGGCGTGGTGCGGGCCAGGGTGACGTGGTGGGCGGCATCGAGCCAGCCCCGGGTGAGTACCGCGTGGTCGGAGTGGACGACGTCCTCGGCGGTGTCGAAGTAGCAGGCGTCGTCGGCGGCGGTGGACTCACCCCAGCAGGACTGGGTGCCGAGGGTGGTGATGCCCTCCCCGGGGCCGAGGTAGTTGACCCGGTCGGCGGCGCCGTAATCGACCAGCCGGGCGGTCAGTTCGGTGGTGGGCCTGTCGACCTTGACCCTCAGGGTGACCGACGGGGTGCCGGAGATCCGCAGCGGCCTCGCCAGGGGTGCGGACAGGAAGGCGACCCGGCCGGGCAGGGCGGTGCCGGGGTTGGCGGTGACGACGTCCTCGGTGAGGTTCGGGTCGTCGGTGTAGGTCCGCACCGCGGTACCGGGCGCGCCGCCGAGGCGGCCGGTGGTGCCGTCGCCGTTCCCGAGGCGCACCGACACCGGGCGCGTGCCGACCGCCGGCCAGTCCGGCTGGTCCACCCACTGGCCGGGCGCCTGCTCGATGGAGGCCCTGGGCTGGTCCATCACGTGGTTGTGCAGGCCCTGGAGCCAGTAGTCGAACCACTGGTGCAGCGTGTCGACCCAGACCGGGCGCCGGTAGTCGAACGGGTCGACGTGGCTTTCCTGGGCGAGCCAGATCTTGCGCGGCACTCCCCTGGCGGCCAGCTGGCCCCACCAGGTCGCGAACTGGTTGGTGGTGACATTGACGTCGTTGATGCCGTGCACGACGAACACGCTGGCCCGCACCCTGGACGCGTCCAGCCGGTAGTCGCGGGCGGCCCAGAAGCCGTTGAAGTCGCCGGTGGACTCGGCGCTGTCGGCCCGCATCCCGGCGACGGTCGCGTCGCAGACACCGTCCGGCCGGCCGTTCACGAACCCGTTCAGGAAGGCGGGGTAGTCGTCGGACCGCAGCACGCCGTTGAACCGCTCGTAGTCGTACCAGCTGGAGATGCCGGCGATCGGGACGATGGTGACGAGCCCGCGCACGCCGGTGGAGGCGACCCCGTTGGCCATCGTGCCGTCCCACGACTTGCCGATGATGCCGACCTTGCCGGTGGTCCAGGTGGTGGCGACCGCCGGGCTGCCGTCGGCGTGGGTGGCGCTGGCCCGGCCGTTCAGCCAGTCCACGACGGCCCGCGCGCCCTGCACCTCCTCCGGCCCGCCCACGTCGGCGCAGCCGGTGGAGCGGCTGGTGCCGGCCAGGTCGACGGCGACGAACGCGTACCCGCGCGGCACGAAGTAGTTGTCGTAGAACAGCGGCGTCTTCGTGACGTTCCCGGCCGCGTCGTAGGCCTTGACCTCGCTCTCGTTGCCGCGCCCGCAGCACTGGTAGTACGGCGAGGCCTCCATGACGACCGGCACCTTGACGCCGGCCGCCGCCGCCTCGCGCGGCCGGACGATGTCCGCCGCGATCCGGTCCGGCTTGCCGTCGCCGTCGTTGTCCAGCGACGTCGTCACCCAGACGCTCTCCCGGACGGCGTCGGCGTAGGAGTACGTCGGCACGGTCTGCCCGCCCCGGACGTACGGCGGCGGCGCGGGACGGTGGCGGGCCGCCGGGTCGGCGGACGCGGCCGGTCCGGCCAGGGCCAGCACCGGTGTCAGGACGGCGATCAGGACTCCGACAGGCCGGAACCGACGCAACAGACGCGGCATCTCGGACACTCCCTCGTGATCGGGGCCTCTCGGAACACGACAGTACCTTTCGCCGGTGACATTTTGAGAGCTTCCACCCGCCCGCGTGCCGTGCGACCGTGACCACGTGGGCAAGGACGTTCCCGCGGTCGTGTTCAGCCACGAGGACCGCCGCCGGTACCGGGACAAGGTGCGCCGATGCCTCGACGCGCTGGCCAGGATGCTGGGCGAGGACCGGTTCGAGGGCGAGCAGTCCATGGTCGGCCTGGAGATCGAGCTGAACCTGGTGGACCCCGACTGCGACCCGGCGATGAAGAACGCAGAGGTGCTCGCGGCGGTCGCCGACGCGGCCTGGTTCACCGAGATCGGCCAGTTCAACGTCGAGATCAACATCGAGCCGATGCCGCTGGGCGACGGCGGGCTGACCAAGCTCGAGGACAGCGTGCGGGCCAGCCTCAACCACGCCGAGACCGGCGCCCGCACGGTCGGCGGCCGCCTGGTGATGGTCGGCATCCTGCCCACCCTGCGGGAGAGCGTCGTCGGCCTGTCGTCGATCTCGCCGAACCCCCGGTACAGGCTGCTCAACGAGCAGATCATGGCCGCGCGCGGCGAGGACCTGCCGATCCGGATCGACGGGGTGGAGCGGCTGGCCACCTATGCCGACAGCGTGGCCCCGGAGGCGGCCTGCACCAGCGTCCAGTACCACCTCCAGATCAGCCCGGACCGGTTCGCCGACTACTGGAACGCCGCCCAGGCCATCGCCGCCGTGCAGGTGGGGGTGGGGGCGAACGCGCCGTTCCTGTTCGGCAGGGAACTGTGGCGGGAGACCAGGATCACCCTGTTCGAGCAGGCCACCGACACCCGGCCGGAGGAGCTGAAGGCGCAGGGGGTGCGGCCGCGGGTGTGGTTCGGGGAGCGCTGGATCACCTCGGTGTTCGACCTGTTCGAGGAGAACATCCGGTACTTCCCGGCACTGCTGCCGCTGTGCGACGAGGAGGACCCGCAGGCGGCGCTGGACCGCGACGTGATCCCCGGGCTGTCCGAGCTGACCCTGCACAACGGCACCATCTACCGCTGGAACCGGCCGGTGTACGCGGTGGTCGACGGCCGCCCGCACCTGCGGGTGGAGAACCGGGTGCTGCCGGCCGGCCCCACCGTGGCCGACATCGTGGCCAACGGCGCCTTCTACTACGGACTGTTGCGGTCGCTGACCGAGGCGGACCGGCCAGTGTGGACGCGGATGTCGTTCCAGGCGGCCGAGGACAACCTGCACGCCGCCGCCCGGCACGGCCTGGACTCCCGGCTGTACTGGCCGGGGGTGGGCGAGGCGCCGGTCACCGAACTGGTGCTGCGCCACCTGCTGCCGCTGGCCGAGGACGGGCTGCGGCGGTGGGGCGTGGGCACGGCGGAGCGGGACCGCCTGCTCGGCATCGTCGAGCAACGGTGCGTGACCGGCCGCAACGGCGCGACCTGGCAGGCCGAGGCCTTTCACCGGCTGCTCGACCAGGGCCTGGACCGGCACGCGGCGCTCCAGCGGATGACGCGGGCGTACATCGAGCACATGCACTCGAACGAGCCGGTGCACACCTGGCCGGCCGTCTGAACCCGCACCGGTCTGAGAGGCGATGGGACCTTTGTCACTCGCCAGGGTGACCTTCGCGAGTGAATGTCGGAATCCTCACCGCGGGGCAGTTCCGCAGCGTCGCCGTTCGATCACAAGCCGGTTATTCTGTGCCGGTACCTACTGCGTGTAGTTGTTCGGTGGGGGAGGGGAACGGGCCCGCCGCATCGCTTACCGGCAATGCAACCGTCCGTCCGTGAACAGGAAGGCGTGCCCGATGATTCGGGTCGTCGTCGCCGAGCACAATCCGGTGCTCCGCTTTGGTCTCCGTACCCTGCTCTCCGCCACCGCCCACATCGCCGTGGTCGGCGAGGCCGCCGACGGCACCGAGGCGGTCGAGGGTCTCCGCACCCACCACCCCGATGTGCTGCTGGTGGACATCCAGCTGCCGAAGCTGGCCAGCCTCACCGAGTTGTCGGCCGCCAGCACGCGTACCCGCATCGTGGTCGTCACGGGCCGTGACGACCCGGACGTGGTCCTGCGGGCGATCGCCGAGGGCGCCGCCGGCTACCTCGTGCACGGGCAGTACACCACCGGCGAGCTGGTGAACTTCGTCCTCAATGCCGCCTCCGAGCAGCCGATCCTGTCCCGCTCCGCGGTGGCCGCGCTGGTCAACGGGTTCCGCGGCCGGCACGGGCCGCCGCTGGCCACGCTGCCGCTCACCCCGCGCGAGCGGGAGGTGATGGCGCTGGTGGCGCTCGGCCTGTCCAACCGGGAGATCGCCCACCGCCTGGTGGTGTCGGAGAAGACCGTCAAGAACCACGTGCACCACATCTACAAGCGACTCAAGGTGCCCAGCCGCCAGCACGCCATAGCACTCTGGCGCGAGCACTCGCCGGTAACTTCCTGATCCGGTCCCACGCGCCTGGGCCCCCCGGCCCAGACGGATGAGCCCGGCTGCTGGTTCTACCGGCGGGGCGCCGAACCAAGGATGGGTGCGGTCACCGACCCGCACGACGGGAGCACCCATGCACAGACCACGCCTGTCCTCGATCCTGCTGACCCTGGCGGTCGGCAGCGGCGTCGCCCTCACGCCGGCCGTGCCGGCCGCCGCCGCGACCGGGGACCGCGTCAACCTCGCCGTCCTGCTCGTCACCGACGGCGGCAGCATGACCGGCGCGTTCGCCGCCGAACTCGCCGGCGAAGGCGTCCCCACCACCACGGTGGACCTCAACGATCCGGCCAGGCCCACCCTTGACGCGGCGTACCTGTCCGACTCCGTCGACGGCCATCCGCGCGCCAGGTACCAGGCGGTCATCCTGCCCAACGCGGCCCCGGCCGGCCTCAGCGCCGCCGAGCTGACCGCGCTCACCGGCTACGAGCAGCGGTTCGGCATCCGGCAGATCGACGCGTACGTGTATCCCACCGCGACGGTCGGACTGAACCCGCCGGACTACTCCGGCCCGCTCGACGGGGTGCCCGCCACGGTGACCGCGGCCGGCCTCGGCGACGCGTTCCGGTACCTGCACGGCCCGGTCACCTTCGAGGACAACAGCGCTTCGGTGGCGGAGAGCTACGGCTACCTCGCCCTCCCGGCCACCGGCACGACCGGCTTCACCCCCCTCGTCACCGCACCGGTGCCGGGCGGCAGCACCAGCGGTTCGCTGGTCGGCGCGTACACCCACGACAACCGGTCCGAGCTGGTGGTGACGTTCGCGTACAACGGCAACCAGCAGCAGTTCCGGCTGCTCGGCCAGGGCATGATCGACTGGGTCACCAGGGGTGTCCACCTCGGCCTCAACCGGCACTACCTGTCCTTCCACGTCGACGACGTGTTCCTGCCGGACTCCCGGTGGGACGTGGCCGACCACTGCACGCCCGGCGAGGACTGCCCGGCCGGCGTCACCACCACCGACATCCGGATGACTCCCGCCGACGTCACGTACCTGGTGAACTGGCAGAACAGCCGGCACTTCACGCTGAACATGGTGTTCAACGGCGGCGGCTCGGACGAGGTGGTCGCCGACACCGGCAGCGACCCGCTGGCCACGGCGTTCGGCTCGAACGCGGGCAGGTTCAACTGGATCAACCACACCTACTCGCACCTGTTCCTGGGCTGCCAGCAGGACTTCACCGTGGTGCCGTGGCGGTGCCGGACCGACCCGGCCACCGGCCAGATCCTCTGGGTCAGCCAGGCCGACATCGTCGCCGAGATCCAGCAGAACATCAGCTGGGCGCAGCAGCACCACCTGCCGCTGCGGGCCAAGGAGCTGGTCACCGGCGAGCACTCCGGCATGCGGGTCCTGCCGCAGCAGCCGGACGACAACCCCAACCTCGCCCCCGCCCTGGCCCAGGCCGGCGTCACCTGGCTGGCCAGCGACGCCTCCCGCGACCCGCGGCAGCGGGCGGTCGGCGCGGCGCTCACCGTGCCGCGGCATCCGGTGAACGTGTTCTACAACGCCGGCCACACCAGCGAGGAGGTCAGCGAGTACAACTGGATCTACGCCAGCGCGGCCGACGGCGGCAGCGGGCTCTGCGACGCCCACCCCGACGTGCTCACCTGCATCACGCCGCTGGACACGACCGGCGGGTACGCGGGCTACATCATCCCGGTCGACACCCGGATCGCGATGAGCCAGATCCTGGCCAACGACCCCGACCCGCACTACCTGCACCAGTCCAACCTCACCGAGGACCGCATCGCGTACCCGATGATCGATTCGATCCTGGCGGCGTACCAGCAGGTACTGGCGTCGAACACGCCGCTGGTCAACCCGACCGAGACCGACGCCGGCACGGTGCTGCGGGAACAGAAGGCCTGGCAGGCGGCGCAGGCCTCGGTCAGCGGGTACGTCCAGGACGGCAGGGTGCACGTGACCGCGCCGGCCGGGGTGGCCGTGCCGGTGACCGTGCCGGCCGGCACCCGGTACCCGGGCCTGCTCGGGCTGCTGCCGGGGCCGCTGTTCGGCGACTCCTACGCCGGCGCGCGGTCCGCCTGGGTGACCACGACGTCGCTGACGCTCGTCCTGCCGAGCTGAGGCGGGGATGGACGTCACGCTGGTGGCGGAGGGCACGTACCCGCACCACTTCGGCGGCGTGAGCGTCTGGTGCGACCAGATGCTGCGCGGTCTGGCCGGCCACCGGTTCCACGTGGTGGCGCTGACCGCGACCGGCGCCGAGCGCCAGGTGTGGGACCTGCCCGGCAACGTGACGGGGCTCACCGTGATCCCGCTGTGGGCGCCGCCGCGGCTGCGCCGGCGGCCCGGAAGGGCCGCCGGCAGGGCGTTCGCGGACGCCTTCGCGGCGCTGGTCGGCAGCGTCCTGCACGACGACGACGGGCGGCCGGCGGGGGCCGCGGCCGCCGCCGACAGGGCCAGCCAGCGGGAGTTCGAGGCGGCGCTGCGGGAGCTGCGGGAGCTGGCCCGGCGCGGCGAGCTGGGGCCGCTGCTGCGCCGGGACGGGACCGTGGCGGCGCTGCTGCGGCGGTGGCCGGCCGGCCCGGCCTGGGCCACCCCGACGGTCGCCGACGCGCTGGCGGTGGTCGGGTTCCTGGAGAGCTCGCTGCGGCCGCTGGCCGCCGACCCGCCGCCGACCCTGCTCACCCACTCCGTCGCCAACGGGCTGGCCGCGCTGGTCGGGCTGGTCGCCAAGTGGGAGCGCGGCGCGCCGTTCCTGCTCACCGAGCACGGCGTGTACCTGCGCGAGCGGTACCTCGGAGGGGTGGGTGACCGCTGGCCGGTACGCCGCGCCATGCTCGGCTTCCACCGCCGGCTGTGCGTGGCCGCGTACCACGCCGCCGACCTGGTCACGCCGGGCAACGAGTACAACCGGCGATGGGAGGAGCGCGGCGGGGCCGACCCGGACGCGATCCGGACCGTCTACAACGGCGTCGACCCGGCCGCGTTCCCTCCGGCCGCCGGCGAGCCGGACGTCCCGACGGTGAGCTGGGCCGGTCGGATCGACCCGATCAAGGACGTGGAGACGCTGGTTCGAGCGTTCGCCACCGTGCGCAGGGCGCTGCCGGAGGCGCGGCTGCGGCTGTTCGGCGGCACCCCGGCCGGCCGGGAGGCCTACCGGGACCGGTGCGTCGCGCTGGCCGCCGAGCTGGGGGTGGCCGACGCGGTCAGCTTCGAGGGCCGCGTCGACGACATCCGCGACGCCTACGTCGCCGGCCACGTGGTGGCGCTGACCAGCATCTCCGAGGGCTTCCCATACACGCTGATCGAGGCGATGACCGCCGGCAAGCCGACGGTGGCGACGGAGGTCGGCGGGGTGCCGGAGGCGGTCGGGGACACCGGGCTGGTGGTGCCGCCGCGCGATCACCAGGCCGTGGCCGCCGCCTGCCTGCGGCTACTGCAGGACGCGCCGCTGCGCCGCCGGCTCGGCACCGCGGCCAGGTCGCGGGCGCTGGAGCTGTTCACCGTCCGCCAGGCCATCGACACCTTCGACACGCTGTACCGCGACCTGATCGCGAACGCGGGCGCCGGCCCGTGCGCGGGGGCCGTGGCGTGACCGCCGAGCTGCTCGATCCCGGCGGCTGGCAGGAGTTCGACACGCTGTGCCGCAACGCGGTCGGCCCGCTGGAGGTCGCCGCCGGGCTGGAGGCGGCCGGGCTCAGCGACCGGCTGGTCCGCCAGCGGTACGGGTACGCGGACGTGTTCGCCCTGGGCGAGCGGATGTACGCGGACACCGAGCGGCGGCCGGACACCCCGCCGCCGCCCGACCCGCCGTGGCGGCCTCGGCCCGGCCGGCACCTGCTGCGCGGCGCGCTGTTCGCGCTGCCGGGGCTGTGCGTGCTGGGCGGCGCGCCGGCGCTGGGCGGTGGCGGCCCCTGGCGGCTGCTGCTGGCCCTCGGGCTGCCGGCGTCCTGGGGGGTGGCGCAGTGCCTCGCCGCCCTCGGGTACACGCGGCCGTTCGCCAACGCCGGCCTGCTGCGCTGGGGCCTGCTCGCCGGCACGGTGCTGGCGGTGCTCGCCGCGCTGGCCGGCGTGCTGGCGCTGCCGGCCGGCCGGCCGCTGGTGCTGTTCACGGCGGCGCAGGCCGAGTACCTGCTGGCCGCCACCGTTCTGCTGGTGCGGGAGGGCGAGTGGTGGCTGGTGACCGCGCTCGTGCCGGCGGCCGGAGCGGGCGGGCTGGCGCTGGCCGGCCCGCTGCCGCCGGGCGCGGCGCTGGCCGGGGCCGGCGTGTCGCTGGCGGCGGTGGCGGTGCTCGCATGGGTACGTACCCGCGGCGCGCGACCCTCCCGGCCCACCCGTCGCGAGTGGCGGATCGCCGTGCCGCACGGGCTGGCCGGGACGCTGGCCGGCGGACTGGTCGGGTTCGGCGCGGTGGCCGGCGGCCGGGACGCGGCCGGGTTCGCGATGGCGGCGCTGCCGCTGTCGGTGAGCATGGGGCCGGCCGAGTGGCTGCTGGTGGCGTACCGCCGGCGTACCGCCACGCTGCTGCACGCGACCACCCGGCTGCCGGACTTCGCCCGCCGGGCCCGGCGGGCGCTGCTCGCCGCGCTCTGCGCGTACCTCGCCACGCTGGCCGGGCTGGAGGCCGGGCTGGCGGCGCTCGGCGGCGAGCTGGGCGTGCTCGCGGTCGCCGGGCAGGTGCTGCTGGGCGGCCTGCTGTTCGTCGCGCTCGGCCTGCTCGCCACCGGGCAGACCCGCACGGTCATGGCCGTCATGTCCGCCGCGCTCAGCGGCGAGCACACGTTCGTGGCCGACCGCTGGCCGGCCGACCTGGCCCAGGTCGCCGCCGTCGGCGGCGCGTGCGGGCTGCTGCTCGGTTACGGCCTGCGCGCGTTCGGGCGCCCCACCACCCACGAGTGAAGGAGCTGGAGTGTCGTCATCACCTCTTGTCGCCGTGACCGGCGCGGACGGGTTCATCGGCTCGCACCTGGTCGAGCTGCTGGCCAGCACCGGCCACCGGGTCCGGGCGATGGTGCAGTACAACTCGCGGGACAGCTGGGGCTGGCTGGACGAGGTCGGCGCGGACACCCGCGCGCGGACCGAGGTGCTGGCCGGCGACGTCCGCGACCCGGCGAGCGTGGCCGCGCTGGTCGAGGACGCCGAGGTCGTGTACCACCTTGCGGCGCTCATCGCGATCCCGTACTCCTACCACGCCCCGCGCTCCTATGTGGACACCAACGTGGTCGGCACGCTGAACGTGCTGGAGGCGGTGCGCGCGGCCGGCACCCCGCGGCTGGTGCACACCTCCACCTCGGAGACGTACGGCACCGCGCGCACCGTGCCGATCACCGAGGACCATCCGGCGCACGGGCAGTCCCCGTACGCGGCCAGCAAGGTCGCCGCCGACGCGCTGGTGTGCAGCTACCACCTCAGCTTCGGGGTGCCGGCGGTGACGCTGCGGCCGTTCAACACGTTCGGGCCGCGCCAGTCGGCCCGCGCGGTCATCCCGACGGTGATCAGCCAGCTCGCCGCCGGGGCACGGACAGTGTCGCTCGGGGCCACCGACCCCACCCGCGACTTCCTCTACGTCGGTGACACGGCGGCCGCGTTCCTCGCCGCCGGCAGCACGCCGGGCCTGGCCGGCCAGGTCTTCAACGCCGGCACCGGGTACGAGATCTCCATCGGGGACCTCGCCCGCCGCATCGCCAAGGTGATGGACACCGACGCGGAGTTCGGCAGCGACACCGACCGTTACCGGCCCGCGAACTCGGAGGTGATGCGGCTCGTCTGCGACAGCGGCAGGCTCCGCGCGGCCACCGGCTGGGCGCCCCTGACCTCCCTGGAGGAGGGCCTGGCGGCCACCGTCCGGTGGTTCCACGACCGTACCGACCTGGCCGCCTACCGCCCCGGCCGGTACACCATCTGACCAACCCGGAGGGTCCATGCACACCGTCATCCTCGCGGGCGGCAAGGGTGTGCGGCTGCGGCCGTACACGACCACGCTGCCCAAGCCACTCGTCCCCATCGGTGAGCGGTACTCGATCCTCGAGATCGTGCTGTGCCAGCTCGCCGACCACGGCGTCCGGAGCGTGACCCTCTCCGTCGGGCATCTCAACGAACTGATCAGGGCGTTCGTCGGCGACGGCAGCCGCTGGGGGCTGCACATCGACTACGTCGTGGAGGAATCGCCGCTGGGCACGATCGGCCCGCTGCTGACGATCCTCGACCGGCTGCCGCCGCACTTCCTGGTGATGAACGGCGACGTGCTCACCGACCTGGACTACGCGGCCCTGCTGGACGGGCACGTGGCCAGCGGCGCGCCGATGACGATCGCGGTGGCCCGCCGGGAGGTGCGCATCGACTTCGGCGTCCTCACCAGCCAGGCCGGGCGGGTGGTCGAGTTCGTCGAGAAGCCGACCCTGGAGTACCACGTCAGCATGGGCGTCTACGGCATGTCCCGCGCCTGCCTGGCGCCCTACCCCGCCGGGCTGCCGATGGGGTTCGACGAGCTGGTGCTCGACCTGCTGTCCCGCGGGACCCTCCCGCACAGCCACGAGTTCGACGGGTACTGGCTGGACATCGGCCGGCCCGACGACTACGACCGCGCCAACGCCGAGTTCGACACGCTGCGCTCGCTGTTGATGCGGGAGGGAGCGCGGGTCCCGTGACCGGGCCGGTGCTGGTGTTCGGCGCGACCGGGTACCTCGGCCGGCACGTGCACGCGGCGCTGGCCGCCGGGCACGAGGTGGTCACGGTCGCGGCGCGGAACCGGGATGCCGACTACCGGATCGACCTGACCGCGCGGTCGGGCGCGGCCACGGTGGCGGCGCTGCTCACCGCGGTCTCCCCGGTGGCGGTGGTGAACTGCGTGGGCGCGACCGGCGGCGACCTGACCGGCCTGGTCGCGGCCAACGTCGCCGCGGTGGCCTCGCTGCTGGAGGCGGCCGCGCTGGCCGCGCCGGGGATCCGGCTGGTGCACCTGGGATCGGCGGCCGAGTACGGGCCCTGCGTGCCGGGGCAGCCGCTCGCGGAGTCGATGGCGCCGCGGCCGCTGGGCGCGTACGGCGTCAGCAAGCTCGCCGGTTCCGAGCTGGTACGGCAGAACGGCACGGTGGACGGCGTGGTGCTGCGGGTGTTCAACCCGCTCGGCCCCGGCGCGCCGGACAGCAGCCTGCCGGGCCGGCTCGCCGCCGAG
>JBJMIH010000276.1:0-3088 GCA_045806985.1 Mycobacteriales bacterium
CGCCAGGGGCGAGCCCGACCCCGACCGGATCGGCCAACGGGTCGCGCCCACCGACGCCGGCGTCACCCTGACCACCGACGGCGACACGATCACCGCCAGGGTCACCGCTCCGATCAGGCCCTTCGGCGTCCGCCTCCCCGGCCTGACCGTCGCGGAGTCCGCGACCGGCATCCGCGAGGACACCGGAGACGCACAGCCGGAGGTGACCAGGTGAGCGGAACGATCTGGGCGCTCGCCGTCGGGCTCGGCGTGGCCGTCGCCGGAGCCGCCGCCATCTACGTCGAAGGCGCCGACGTCGCCCGCCACCGTGCCGAGACCGCCGCGGACCTGGGCGCGCTCGCCGCGGCCAGCCTGGCCGCCGACGGCGAGCCAGCCGCCTGCGCCAAGGCCCGCCTGATCATCGAAGCCAACCACGCGACCTCCCAGAGCTGCGCCCTCGACGGCCTGGACGCCTGGGTACGCGCCGCAGTCCCCTACGCGGGCCACCCCGCCCTGGCGGTGGCGAGAGCCGGCCCCGACCGCTCCACCCCGGACGCTCCACGGCCTGCGGACACCTTCCTGGTGCCTGCCGGCGCGCGGTGGCCGCCGCGCGGAGACCTCCCGGCCTACCGGGTGGCGTGGAGCGGGCCGCGTGGCGGGTACGGGCGCGCTCCGGTGTCGTACGCGGGCCGGACGGCGGTGGCAGTGGCGGTGGTCGGGGCCGGCCGGGACCGCTCCACCCCGGACACCCCACGGCCGGCCGGCTCGCTTGCCGCAGTCACCGGCACCCCACCTCCGCCGGCCGAGGGCCGTCAGAACCGGGGCGGGGTGGCGTGGAACGCGCCGCGTGCGGTGTACGCACGCGGCGCGGTGCCTGGTGGGACGGGGTCCGGTGGGTCAGCTGGAGGCGCGGGCCGGGCCGATTCCGGTGGCGGTCTTCTCGGGATCCTGGGGGTCGTCTTCGGTGGCCGGCCTGGAGCCGGGCTTCGTCCGGAACCCGGCCTTGCGCGTCTCGGGCTTGCGGGGCCGCTCCTCAGGCAGGAGTTCGCCGCCGGGGATCCGCTCCGTCTCGCCGGTCGAGACCTGGATCGGTGGCGCCGGCCGGCGGGCCACCCGGTTCTCGCGGCGCCGGTCGGCCAGCTCCTTGGCCAGCCGCGCGTTCTCCTCGCGGAGGCGCTGCTCGGTCTCCCACTTCTCGTGCTCGTACGCCAGCCGCTCTGCCCGCCGACGCAGGCTGCCCCGCACACCGACGACGCACATCCACACCGCGGCCATCACCACGAACCCGGTCCCGACCCCGATGAGGAACATCGCGCCGGGCGTGACGTGGTGAATGTGCCGACCGAACATCTCCAGGGTGACCCCGTCGCTGTTGTTGGCCGTGAGCTCGGCAGCGCCCAGCCCGACAGCACCCAGCACCAGCACACCCAGCAACAGCAGAACCACAGAGGCCTCCCACGTGAGGGCGGTCATCCCACACATTTGACCAGTTACTTCTATCGTGTCGTGCGGAGACCTACTCCGCCAGCACCGGTTTCGCCCGGCAGGTCAGCGACCCTCCGCTCGGCCGAGGCCGCCACGGAGCAGCACGTCGAGCAGCCGCACCGCGCCGGCCTTGTCCAGCGGGTCATTGCCGTTGCCGCACTTCGGGGACTGGACGCAGGAGGGGCAGCCGGCCTCGCACTCGCACGCGGCGATCGCGTCCCTGGTCGCCGACAGCCAGGTGCCGGCCGCGTCGTACCCGCGCAGCGCGAACCCGGCCCCACCCTGGTGCCCGTCGTACACGAACACCGTGAGCAGGTCGGTGTCGGGATGGCGGGCGGTGGAGACGCCACCGATGTCCCACCGGTCACACGTCGCCACCAGCGGGAGCAGGCCGATCGCGGCGTGCTCGGCGGCGTGCGCCGCGCCCGGCAGGTCCATGGCGGCCAGGCCGGCGGCCTCGATCGCCTCGTCATCGACCGTGTACCAGACTGCGGTGGTACGCAGCGTGCGCGGCGGCAGGTCGAGCGGGGTCTCGTCCAGCACCTCGCCACTGCCCAGCTTCTTCCGCAGGAACGAGACGACCTGGTTGGTGACCTCCACCTCGCCGTACGCGAGCACCACCGGCCCGTGCCGCCGGGCGCGCTGCACCTCGCTGATCGCGATGTCGGTGACGTCGCGCGCCCAGGTGGTGTAGTCGGGCTGCGCCGCCCGCACCAGCGCCACCAGCTCGTCCAGGTCCAGCTCGTCCACCAGGAACGTCTCGCCCTGGTGCAGGTACACCGCGCCGGGATGGACGGTCACGTGTGCGGCGTCGTGGTCCACCGTGCCCAGCAGCCGCCCGGTGTCGACCTCCACCACCTGAACGGGAGCGCCGCCGGTACCGCGGATGTCGACGTCGGGCCGCTGGCGCTGGGTCCAGTACCAGCCGTGCGGCCGGCGGCGCAGCTCACCGTTCTCGACCAGCTCGTCCAGCACGGCCTCCGCCACCTCGCCGCCGAAGAGCGGCAGGTCGTCGGGGGTGAGTGGCATCTCGGCGGCGGCGCAGCAGAGCTGCGGACCGAGCACGTACGGGTTGGCCGGGTCCAGCACCGTGACCTCGACCGGCCGGCCGAACACCGCCTCCGGGTGGTGCACCAGGAACGTGTCGAGCGGGTCGTCGCGGGCGACCAGCACCGCGAGACCCTCCTGACCGGCCCGGCCGGCACGGCCGGCCTGCTGCCACAGGGACGCGCGGGTCCCCGGCCAGCCGGCGATCACCACCGCGTCCAGCCCGGCCACGTCCACACCCAGCTCCAGGGCGTTCGTGGTAGCCAGCCCGAGCAGCTCCCCGCCGTCCAGGGCCCGCTCCAGCGCCCGCCGCTCCTCCGGCAGGTAACCGGCCCGGTACGCGGCGACCTGGCTGGTCAGCTCCGGCGCGACCTCGGCCAGCGCCCGCTTGGCCGCCAGCGACACGCTCTCCGCGCCCCGCCTCGACCGGACGAAGGCCAGCGTCCGCTTGCCCTCCACCACCAGGTCGGCGAGCAGGTCGGCGGCCTCGGCGGTGGCGGGCCGCCGGACCGGCGCGCCGTGCTCGCCGCGCAGCGCCGTGAGCGGCGGCTCCCACAGCGCGAACTCGAACGCGCCG
>JBJMIH010000277.1:0-6132 GCA_045806985.1 Mycobacteriales bacterium
CCTGCCGGCGGGAGCGTTTGCCCTTCGGGCTGGGCCCACGCACGCACGCCTTGAGGTCCTTCTTGCCGATGTCCAACGCCGCACACCGCTCATGCAGCAACTGCACCAGGGCCCTCCGATCACCAAGCTGGACTGGACGCGTCCGTCCGGAGGAACCACAGGGCTAAAGAGTCTGACCCGCGTGCTCGAAGCAACAATCGACAGTTCCTGTCGGTGGCCCCCAACGCCATACTCACATCCGAGCTCAACCCGCATCACAAAGCGACCGGCGTCCCGGACGAACACCCCACCATTTTCCCGCCACCACGGCGGCCACAGCACAGCGGCCCGGGTCACTCACATGAAAATGCGGACACAACGCCTTGATCGTCACCCTGAGGGGGTGGGGCGCACGCGCCGGCGGTTCAGCTACGGGGCGGGCAGGGGGTGGGTGAGTTCGGCGGCGACGCGGGCGAAGGCATCCCTGGCCTGGGCGCGCATCGGCTCGTCGACGTCGTGTGGGGAGTACCGGGCCTCCCGGTACAGGTCGGCCAGCCGGCGCAGCGCCACCGGCGACACGTCGTGCCGGATGAGCACCTTGCCGACCAGGTCCTCGGCGGTGTCGGCGACCTCCCGGCGGGTGCCGGCGCCGGCCGCGGTCCGTTCCAGCCGGAGCCAGGCGTTGATCACCGCCCGGCGGGCGTCGCCCTCCTCCAGCTCGGCCATGCTGTCCGCGAGCGCCGCCGCCAGCCGCCGCGCCTGCGTCGCCCTGGCCTCCGGGTCGGGATCGTCGGCAACGGCGTCCCGCGCGTCCCGTTTCCGCCGCCGGATCCCGGTGGCGGCCAGCACCACCCGGAACATCCCGTACAGCGCCGCGGCCGCCCAGGCCAGCAGCCCGCAGAGGGCGATCGCCAGCACGCCGTAGTACAGCACCGCGACCCACAGCGGCGCGTGCTCGTGCCCGACCCGCGGCGGCTGCCGGCGGAGATCGGCCGGCTGGGCGTTCTTCGGCGGCCGGAACCGGGCCGAGTCCACCCCGCCGAACAGCCGGGTCGAGCTGAGCGCCGACGTGGCCGCCAGCAGCGCGAGCAGCAGGAAACCGGCGGTCAGCGGCCACCAGGTACGCCAGCGCGGGCGCGTCACGCCCCCACCCCGGCGAGCGTCACCGCGCGGCTGAACACGCTGTCCAGCATCTCCACGGTGAGCTTGCCGGTAAAGGTGTTCTGCTGGCTGACGTGGTAACAACCCAGCAACGTCGGCCCGCCGGACAGCGCCACCTCGACGCCGTGGCCGAAGGTGGGACGCGGGGTGGGGACGGTGTAGCCGCGATGGGCCAGCACGGGCCAGAGCGACTGCCAGCCGAACGCGCCGAGGACGACGATCACCCTGACGTCGGGGAGCAGCGCGAACTCCCGGTCCAGCCAGCCGGAGCAGGTGTCGCGTTCGGCCGGGGTGGGTTTGTTGGCGGGCGGGGCGCAGCGGACGGCGGCGACGATGCGGGTGTGCCGGAGGGCCAGGCCGTCGCCGGCGGACACCGAGGTCGGCTGGTTGGCCAGGCCGGCCCGGTACAGGCCCGCGTACAGCCAGTCGCCGGACCGGTCGCCGGTGAACATCCGGCCGGTCCGGTTGCCGCCGTGCGCGGCCGGGGCCAGCCCGACCACGGCGATCCGCACGGCGGCGGCGTCCGGCTCGGCGGTGACCGGGCCGGGCCCGAGGCCGGCGACCGGGCGGCCCCAGTACGCCTCGCCGGCGTACGCGGCCCGCCGGGTGGTCGCCACCTCCTCGCGCCACTCGACCAGCCGCGGGCACGCCCGGCACACGCTGACCCGCGCGTCCAGTTCGGCCAGGGTGGCGGCACCGGCGGCCAGGTCGGCTACCTGCCCGGCGCCGGTGGCCACCGGTGTCGCCGGGGTGGCCCGGTCGCCGGGCCAGCCGGTGCCGGGCGCGACGGTCACCGCAGGTTGTCCCGCAGGAACGGGATCACCCGGGACCACGACAGCTCGGAAGCCTCCTTGTCGTACGACTCGCCCCGCTCGTCGTTGAAGAACGCATGGTGGGTACCTGGGTAGTCGAACGCCCGCACCTCGCCGCCGGCCGCCTCGATCGCCCGCACCGCCTGCTGGATGCCGGGCGCGCCGGAGAGGCCGTCGGCCTCGTCGCAGTGGATCTGCGCCTTCTTGCCGGCGTACCGGTCCCAGCTCGGGGCCATCCGCTCCCACGGCAGCGGCGGGTAGTACCCGACCGTGGCCACGATGTGGTCGGACAGCGTGGCCGACCAGAGCGCCAGGCTGCCTCCCATGCAGAAGCCGACGGTGCCGACGCCACGCCCGGTGGTGTCGTCCCGGCCCGCCAGGTACGCGGCGGCTCCGGCGATGTCCTTGGCCGCCTGGTCCATGGCCAGGCCCATCAGCAGCTTCATGCCCTCGTCCGGCTCGTTCGCCACCACGCCGTGGTACAGGTCCGGGGCCAGGGCCACGAACCCCTCCGCCGCGAACCGGTCCGCCACGTCGGTGATGTGCCCCACCAGCCCCCACCACTCCTGGATGACGACCACCCCAGGCCCGGACCCGGCCTCCGGAACCGCCAGATATCCCTCGGCAGTCCCGCCGTTACTCGCAAATGTCACACGCATCGCCCCAACCTAGTCCCCGCGACGACAGGGCGATGTGGTCCAAACAAAGGACAGCCCTCGATCAGAGGTAGAGCTTGCGGAGCTCACGGGCGATGTCGGCGACCTCGGTCAGCGCACCGCTGGCCACCGACATCACGAACGTCTCCGCCTCGTCCACGCCGACATCCCGGATCGGCACCTCGTTGAGGGCGAGGAAGACCCGGGTGGCTGCCCAGGCGAGGCGGGGCCTCGGCCAACACGGTCGAGGCGATCTCCACGAGGTCGTCGGCTCCCAGATAATCGATCACTCCGCCAGCCGCCGCGGCAGTTCCGCGTCGCGCTCGGCAACCTCCTGCGCGAGGTCCCGCACACGAGCACGATGGCTGGGCGGCGAGACGTCGTCGGCCTTTGCGAGGGTCAGGGCGATGCCGTCGAGGATGTCGTGCTCGCTGGTGAGTACGGCCGGGGCGGCGAGGTCGGCCATCAGGGTGCGGAGGATGAGGGCGCCGGCCGGGAGGACGTCGACGCGGCCGGGGTGGATGACCGGGTAGGCGGCGCGTTCGGCGTGGGTGCTGGCCAGCAGGTCGGCGGCGATCTCGGCGACGGCGGGGTACGGGACCACGGCGCGGTGGGTACGGGAGGAGTCGTACGTGGTCAGGCCGAGCGCGAGGGCGGTGACCGTGGTGACCGAGCCGGCCAGGCCGACCAGTGTCCGGAAACTGGCGCCGAAGTCGGCCGGGACGGCGGCCCTGACGTCGGCCAGGGCGGCCTGGATGTCGGCGGTGGCGGCGGCCACCTCGTCGGGGCCGGGCGGGTCGTGGTGGAAGTGCCGTTCGGTCAGGCGCACGCAGCCGATGTCCACCGAGATCGAGGCGTCCACCGCCGCCGTGCCGTGCACGAACTCGGTGGAGCCGCCGCCGATGTCGACCACCAGGTACGGGGCCGGCGCGGCCAGCCCGGCGGTCGCCCCGGTGAAGCTCAGCGCGGCCTCCTCCGCACCGGAGATCACCTCCGGCTCGGCGCCCAGTGTGTCCAGCACCATCGCGTGGAAGTCCTCGCGGTTGGCGGCGTCGCGGGTGGCCGAGGTGGCGACCATCCGCACCCGCTCGGCGCTCAGCTCGCGGACGAGGCCGGCGTACCCGGCCAGCGCCACCCGGGTCCGCTCGATGGCCTCCGGCGCGAGCCGGCCAGTGGCGTCCACGCCCTGGCCGAGCCGGACGATCTCCATCCGCCGGTCGACCTCGACCAGGCCGTCGGCCAGGCCGTCGATGTCGGCCACCAGCAGGCGGATCGAGTTGGTTCCGCAGTCGATCGCCGCGACCCTCATGCGTCCACGCACCGTCCCTTCGCGGCCCAGTCCGGCAGCAGCGCGAGCGCCTCGTCGCCGAGCGGGTTGACCCCTGGACCGGCCGCGAGCGCGTGCGCGACCAGCACGTGCAGGCACTTCACCCGGTCCGGCATCCCGCCGGCGGAGACACCGGCGATCTCGTCGACCTGCCCGATCCGGTCCCGGCGCTCCAGGTAGTCGGCGTGCGCCCGCCGGTACGCCGCCGCCAGCTCCGGATCCTGGCGCAGCCGCTCGGTCATCTCCCGCATCAGCCCGGACGCCTCCAGCGCGCCCACCGCCCCGACCGCCCGCGGGCAGGTCAGGTAGTACAGGGTGGGGAACGGCGCCCCGTCCGGCAGCCGCGGCGAGGTCTCCACCACGTCCGGCAGCCCGCACGGGCACGCGTGCGCGACCCCGCGCACCCCGCGCGGCGGCCGGCCGAGCTGGGCGGCGACGACCGCCTCGACGTCGTCGGAGTTCATTTTCCCGGGGACTTCCCCGCCCCCTGCACGGTGCTCCACAGCTGTACCCACCACGGGTCGGTGTCGCGCGCGTCCTTGCGGACCTGCGGGCTCTTGTCGGGCGGTTTGGACGGGGTGGGACTCACCACGACCAGCGACTTCTCCCCCGGCTTGGCGTACTGGAGGCGCGAGCGGGCCTGCGACTCGACGTAGCCGGGGTCCTCCAGCTGCCTGCGCTTCTTCTCCAGCTTGTCGACCTGCCGCTGGTCGGCCTTGACCTGCTTGCTGACCTGCGCCATCTGGGTGCGCTGGGCGAGGTAGGCGCGCAGCGGGTACGCCAGCGTGAGCACCAGCGCGCACACCACCAGCCCCAGCACGGCCGCCCGGCCGGTGAGCCGGGCCGGCCGCTTCGTCGCGGGCTGCCGCGGGGCAGCGGCTGTCTTGCGCTGCTGCGCGGGCCGGCTGGTCGGCCGGTGTTCGCGCTGGTGCCGCTCGCCGCGGGACGGGCCCGCGGGGGTGTGCCGCCGCCCGCCCGGCTTGCCGGCCGGGCCGGGCGAGCGTCCGGAGCGTCGCGGTGGCATACCCCTGACGGTGCCTTACCTCGTGTACCGGGGGAAAGCCGACGCGCCGGCATACCGGGCGGCGTCCTCCAGCTCCTCCTCGATCCGCAGCAGCTGGTTGTACTTGGCCACCCGCTCCGAGCGGGCCGGCGCGCCGGTCTTGAGCTGCCCGCAGTTCACCGCCACGGCCAGGTCGGCGATGGTGGTGTCCTCGGTCTCGCCGGAGCGGTGGCTCATCATGCAGCGCCACCCGCTGCGGTGCGCCAGCGTGACCGCGTCGAGCGTCTCGGTGAGCGAGCCGATCTGGTTGACCTTGACCAGCAGCGCGTTGGCCGAACCGTCCTCGATGCCGCGCCGGATCCGCTCCGGGTTGGTGACGAAGATGTCGTCGCCGACGATCTGCACCCGCGTGCCCACCTCGGCGGTCAGCGTCTTCCAGCCGGCCCAGTCCTCCTCGGCGAGCGGGTCCTCCAGCGACACGATCGGGTAGCTGTCGAGCAGCTCGGCGTAGTACCCGGCCATGTCCTCCGCGGACCGGCTCTTGCCCTCGAACTGGTACCCGCCGTCGGAGTAGAACTCGGTGGCGGCCGCGTCCAGGGCCAGCGCGATGTCGCGGCCGAGCGTGTACCCGGCCCGGTCCACGGCGGTCGCGATCAGGTCCAGGGCGTCCCGGTTGCTCGGCAGGTCGGGGGCGAAGCCGCCCTCGTCGCCGAGGCCGGTGGCCAGGCCCCGCTCCTTGAGGACCGACTTGAGCGCGTGGTAGGTCTCCGCGCCCCAGCGCAGCGCGTCCGAGTAGGTCGGCGCGCCGATCGGCGCGATCATGAACTCCTGCACGTCGACGTTGGAGTCGGCGTGCGCGCCGCCGTTGAGGATGTTCATCATCGGGACCGGCAGGAGGTGCGCGTTGGGGCCGCCCAGGTACCGGAACAGCGGCAGGTCGGCGGAGTCGGCGGCCGCCTTGGCCACGGCCAGCGAGACGCCGAGGATCGCGTTCGCGCCGATCCGGCTCTTGTCGGGGGTCCCGTCGAGCTCGATCAGGGTCTGGTCGATCAGCCGCTGCTCGCTGGCCTCGTACCCGGCCAGCTCGGGGCCGATCAGGTCGAGCACGTTCTGGACGGCCTGCTGGACGCCCTTGCCGCCGTACCGCTCGTCGGAGTCGCGCAGTTCGATCGCCTCGAACGCGCCGGTGGAGGC
>JBJMIH010000278.1:0-5259 GCA_045806985.1 Mycobacteriales bacterium
CGCCAGCCCAGGTCGCGCGGCACGATGCTCGGGTTGAGCAGCACGATCTCGGCGGAGGCGCCGAGCGCGGCGCCGGCCCAGTAGGTGCCGTTGATCGCGATGTCGACGCGGCCGCGGAACTCGGCCGGGATCAGCTCGTCGATCGCGGAGTTGATGGCCGCGTACTCGCCGCCGATGCCCATCCCGGCGAAGAACCGGAAGCTCAGGAACATCAACAGCGTCAGCGAGAACCCGGTGAGCGCATTCGCGACCAGGTACAGGCCGAGCGTGAAGATGAACAGCCGCCGCCGGCCCAGCTTGTCCGACAGCCGGCCGAAGACCAGCGCGCCGACGACCTCGCCGAGCAGGTAGATGGTGGCGGTCAGGCCGACCTGGGAGGAGGACAGGTGCAGCGTGTCGCGGTGCTGGAGCACCGGCCCGATCAGCGAGGCGATCTGCACCTCGAGCCCGTCGAGGATCCAGGTGATGCCGAGCGCCACCACGACCAGCCAGTGGAATCTCGCCCACGGCAGCCGGTCCATCCGGGCTGGTACCAGGCTGCGGTAAAGCTGGCTCCGGCTCCCCGTCGAAGCGGTGGTTGATGCCGCCATGACTTTCGCCCCCTGTTGTCCGGCTCTCCCTTCGACACCTATCACTGTGAACCGGATCACGCAGGTCGACGGCTGGCGGCGGAACGGGCATCATCGGGGATCTTGGCAACGCGGCGAGGGGGCACCGCGTCCTGGATACGGAAGGTCCCCGCATCGATGAGTCGTGAGTTGCCCGCACCGTTGGATGAAACACGAGAAAACTCCCGTGACGGCCGGTTCGCGCCCGCCGTGCGGCGTAGGCTGCCCGCCGTGAAGGCCCGCGACCTGGTGTACTCGCTGTACGAGCGGCGACTGTCGCGGAAACTGGCCGGCAAGCCGATGCCCCGGCACGTGGCCGCGATCGTGGACGGCAACCGCCGCTGGGCCAGGGCGGCCGGCGCCGACGACGTCAGCCACGGCCACCAGGCCGGCGCCGACCACATCCTCGACCTGCTGCGCTGGTGCGACGAGGCCGGCGTCGAGGTGGTCACCCTGTGGCTGCTGTCCACCGACAACCTGTCCCGGCCGCCCGCCGAGCTGAACCCGCTGCTGCGCATCATCGAGAGCCTGGTCACCGACCTGGCCGGGCCGGGCCGGCGGTGGCGGCTGCGCATCGTCGGCGCGCTGGACCTGCTGCCCGGCGAGACCGCCGGTGTGCTGAAGGAATGCGCCGAGCGCACCACGGACCGGCGCGGCGCCGTGGTCAACATCGCGGTGGGCTACGGCGGCAGGCGGGAGATCGCCGACGCGGTCCGGTCGCTGCTGCTCGACCACGCCGGCAAGGGCACCTCGATCGAGGAGCTGGCCGAGATCCTGGACGTCGACCACATCGCCGAGCACCTGTACACCCGCGGCCAGCCCGATCCCGACCTGGTCATCCGCACCTCCGGCGAGCAGCGGCTGTCCGGTTTCCTGCTGTGGCAGTCCGCGCACTCGGAGTACTACTTCTGCGACGCGCTCTGGCCGGACTTCCGCAAGATCGACTTCCTGCGGGCGCTGCGCGCGTTCGCTCACCGCCACCGCCGGTACGGAACCTGATCTCTCCTCGTTACCGTGGCGGCCTGTCGGCACACAGACATGATCGGTAGCGTGTTCCCCCGGTGCGGGTGTGAACCCGGTGCGGACCGGGCATCAAGGAACAGGGAAGCCACGACAGTGACCGACGCGACGACGGGATCGACCAGGATCGGGAGGCCGGCGTGACGAAGTTCACGGTACGGCCGGACGAGCTCCGGCAGGTCGCCGGCGACCTCGAGCACGCCAGGGCGGCCATGCTGGCCACTCCGCGGCGGTTCGAGGTGGGCAGCGACGAGCTGGGGAACGCCGAGCTCCACCTGGAGCTGCTCGACTGCCGCGATCACTGGGAGCGCAACCTCCTGCAGATCTCCGACCTGCTGGAACAGCTCGCTCCCGGGATGCGGCGGACGGCGGACGCCTTCGAGCAGCACGATCAAGCCGGCGCTCGGCGCATCGCGGGGTCCTCCCCACCCGGGACACCTTGAGCCGAGAGCTGCACCATGCGACCCGCACCGACACCCCACCGACCGGCATCGCCCTCACGGCGCCGCCGGACTGGTTCGTGCTCGACCTCGACCCGCTGCGGCGGGACGCGAGTGTCGCGCGGGTCGTCGCCGGCCGGATCGCGCTCGACCCGCACCTCGCCCCGCACCGGGCCAAGCTGGTCGCCGTGCTCTCCAGGGCCGCGCGGGACGCGGCCGCGGCGGGCGTCGTGTTGACCGCCTCGTACTCCGCGACCGACCCGGAGGGCCGGCCGGTCTCGGCCAACCTCAACGTCATGTTCGCCGAGCTCGGCCCGGTCACCGACCTGGACGAGCTGCGCGACCGGTACGCCGAGGAGGCCACCGGCCCGGTCGGGCGGCACGTCGAGGTGGTCGAGCTGCCGGCGGGCCGGGCGGTGCGGATCGCCGAGACCCGCAGCGAGCAGATCGACGAGGGCTTCGCCGCGATCACGGTCGCGACCGAGCAGTACATCGTGCCGGTGCCGGGCGACGGGCGCCGGGCCGCCGTGCTCACCTTCACCAGCCCCACTCCGGCCGAGCCGCTCCCGGCGGTGTTCGCCGGGGTCGCCGGCACGTTCCGCTTCGTGACCGGGGAGGAGGGGCGATGACCACCTGGTTCGACGACCTCCCGGTGCCCGGCAACGTGGACCGGGTGCTGGCGCTGGCGCGCTGGTGCGCCGACGTGGCCGACGGCCTCGACCGCTCCCTGCGGACGGTGCGGCGGATCCAGGCCGCCGGCGTCCGGTGGGAGGGCCGGGCCGCCGACGCGTTCCAGGCCCGGCTGACCCAGCTGCCCGAGATGCTCGAGCGGGCGCACGTGTCGTACGCGGGCGCGGCGCACGCCCTGTCGGCCTACGCCGACGTGCTGCGCGACGCGCAGGCGCAGGCCAAGCGGGCGGCCGGGCTGGCGGAGGACGCGCGGGAAAACCTGGTCCGGCTGGCCGCCGAGCTCCGCGACCTGGAGTCGCGCCCGATCACCAACCTGGCGGAGCTGGAGCAGCGGCGCACCGACATCCAGCACATCGAGGCGTTGCAGGCGGAGACCCGCCGCGACCTGGCCGCGGCGGAGCGGATGATCTCCGACGCCGGCGAGCTGGTGGTGGAGGCGGCGCGGCGGGCCGCCGGCCAGCTGGACAGGGCGAGCCACGCCGGCCTGTACGGCCGTCCGCTGCAGGCCGGCGAGCGGCCGGTGGCGCCCCGGCTGTACGACGTGACCAGGACCGCCGTGGAGACCTCGATCGGGTCCAGCATGGCAGCGCTGGCGGCGACCCCGCACCAGCCGGAGGTGGAGCAGGCGCTGGCCGGCATGCCGCTGGTGGGCGGCGACCTGCGCGGACTGGCACACGTCGTGGCGCATGGCAGTCCGGTGACCGTGCTGCCGGAGCCCACCGGCGGGACCGGTACGGTGCTGTCCGTACCTCTCCCGTGGAGTGCTGGTTGAGCAAAATTCTCCTGGAGTTACCCGAGGACTGGTTCCGCCTGGACCGGACCCGCATCGCCGATGACGTGGCCGTGCGGGTGGGGGCGGAGCCACGTCACGCCGACGCGCGGAACATCCTCGTGCGGGTGCTGGGGGACGCCGCCGTGGACCACGAGGTCGGGGACGCGCTGTTCTCGGCCGGGTACGCCGGCCTGGACGAGCGCGGCGAGCCGATCACCGCGGCGGTGTCGTTGCAGGTGCTGCCGCTGTCCAGGGGCGCGGAGGACGTGTCCAAGCTGGTCGAGGGCTTCCAGCAGGAGGCGCCGGGCGACCCGTCGATCGCCGCCGTGGACCGGGTGCAGCTGGCGCAGGGCGCGGCGGTGCGGCTGGAGGAGCTGTACATCGGCGAGCTGATGCCGGAGGTCCCGTACGAGGGGCTTTCGGTGAGTTACATCCTGCCGCTGCCGGACCAGCAGGCCCTCGCCGTCCTCCGCTTCACCACCCCGTTCGGGCGCACGACGGCGGCGCTGCGGGAGGTTTTCGAGCGGACGGCCGCCACCCTCGCCGTCGGTTAACAGAAAGTAACCACAAGGGCATTCTGCCGTGTCGGTATTCCCCGGAGGGTGCCCAACAACGTACGGTCTGTGTTGGCGGACCGAGTACTGCCGTCGGGCCGCCCGGGAGGCCCACTGTGCTCGCACCGTTACTGGCGGCGTCGACGACAGAAGGGCCGGCGCCCGGCCCTGACGGGCCGGAACCGGACCTTCGACCACGACAGGCGAGGCGCGCGCCTGTGGAGGCCGACCGTGACAAACACACGCCGCCGCAGCAAGCCGCAGGTCCGCACGTACGTGCTGGACACCAGCGTGCTGCTGTCTGACCCCGCAGCACTGTACCGGTTCGCGGAGCACGACATCGTGCTGCCGCTCGTGGTGATCGGCGAGCTGGAAGGCAAGCGTCACCACCCCGAGCTGGGCTGGTTCGCCCGGCAGACCCTCCGCCACCTCGACGAACTCCGCATCCGGCACGGCAGGCTCGACGAGCCGCTGCCGGTGGGGGAGCAGGGCGGGACCCTGCGCGTCGAGCTCAACCACACCGACGCCGCGGTCCTTCCGGTCGGTTTCCGGACGGACACGAACGACTCCCGGATCCTCGCGGTGGCGCTCAACCTCGCCGCCGACGGCCGGGACGTGGTGCTGGTGAGCAAGGACATGCCGCTGCGGGTGAAGGCCGCCTCGGTGGGCATCGCGGCCGAGGAGTACCGGGCCGACCAGGCGGCGGAGGGAACCTGGACCGGCATGGCCGAGCTGGAGGTGACCGAGGACGACATCGACCGCCTGTACGCCGACGAGCGGCTGGACCTGGCCGAGGCGCGCGAGCTGCCCTGCCACACCGGCCTGGTGCTGCACTCCACGCGCGGGTCCGCGCTCGCCCGGCTGCTGCCGGACAAGCAGGTGCGGCTGGTGCGTGGCGACCGCGAGGCGTTCGGCCTGCACGGCCGGTCCGCCGAGCAGCGCATCGCGCTGGACCTGCTGCTGGACGAGTCGGTCGGGATCGTGTCGATGGGCGGTCGGGCCGGCACCGGGAAATCGGCGCTGGCGCTGTGCGCGGGGCTGGAGTCGGTGATGGAGCGCCGCCACCACAAGAAGGTGGTGGTCTTCCGGCCGCTGTTCGCGGTGGGCGGGCAGGAGCTCGGGTACCTGCCGGGCACCGAGGGCGAGAAGATGCAGCCCTGGAGCCAGGCGGTGTA
>JBJMIH010000279.1:0-31094 GCA_045806985.1 Mycobacteriales bacterium
AGTCGCTGCCGCACGACTGAGGTCACTCCTCGGCGCCGAGCGCGGCGAGCTCGGCGAGGTTGTCCGGCGCGCCGCGGCCCTCGCGGCGGAACAGCAGGATCGCGGTGAGCGCGCTGAGCGCCATCAGGCCGGCGGAGATCGCGAAGCCGAGCCGGAAGCCGCCGGTGAGGGCGTCGGCGGGCGCGTGACCGGTGTGGGCCAGGTGGGTGGCGCGGCGGGTGGCGACGGTGGCGATGACCGCCAGGCCGAGCGCGCCGCCGACGGTACGGGTGACGTTGACCATGCCGGAGGCCAGGCCGGCGCGGGCCGCCGGCACCCCGGTCACCGCGCCGATCGTGATCGGCACGAACGTCAGCGCCAGCCCGGCCGCCAGCACCAGCGACGGAACCACGATGTCGCGCAGCAGGCCGCCGTGCGCCGAGACCGTGGCGAACAGCCCCAGCCCCACGGCCGCCACCGCGAACCCGGACGCGAGCGTGTACCGGATGCCGATCCGCGACACCAGCACCGGCCCGAGCCCGGACAGCACCACCAGCGTGCCGGTGAGCGGCAGGTACGACAGGCCGGTCTTCAGCGCCGAGAAGTGCAGCACCTCCTGCATGTACAGGGTGGTGAAGTAGAAGACCGCCAGCGTGCCGGCGCCCTGGAGCGCCGACATCACGTTGGCGCCGGCGACCGCGCGGTTGGCGAACAGCGAGAACGGCACCAGCGGCTCGGCGGCGACCCAGGCCTCGTGTGCCGCGAAGTAGCCGAGCAGCGCGACCGCGGCGGCGAGCAGCAGCAGCGTCCTGGCCGACCCCCACGGGTGGGTGTCGGTCTGCACGACGCCGTAGGCGAGCAGGATGAGCCCGGCGGTGACGGTGACCGCGCCGATCGTGTCGAAGTGCCGGTACCGGCGTTCCGGGCGGCCGGCGGCCCTGTCGTCGGCGACGTACCGCCAGCCGGCCAGCAGCATCAGCGCGCCGATCGGGATGTTGACGTAGAAGATCCACCGCCAGCCGGGTCCGGTGACGATCAGCCCGCCGACCAGCAGGCCGAGCGAGGCGCTGACGCCGGTGGTGGCGCCCCAGATGCCGAGCGCCCGGTTGCGCGGGCGGCCCTCCGGGAAGGCCGCGGTGAGGATGGCCAGGGTCATCGGCGCGACGAACCCGGCCGCCAGGCCCTGCGCCGCCCGGGTGGCGATCAGGGTGCCGGCGTTCCCGGCCAGGCCGGACGCCAGCGAGGCGAGCGTGAACGCGGCGACGCCGGCCAGGAACACCCGGCGCCGGCCGAGCAGGTCGCCGGCCCGGCCGCCGAGCAGCAGGAACCCGCCGAACAGCACGGTGTAGGCGTTCACCACCCATTGCAGGCCGGCGGCGGAGAAGTGCAGGTCGGTGCGGATGGTGGGGAGGGCGACGTTCACCACGGTGATGTCGATCGCCTCCAGCAGCTGGGCGAAGCAGACCACGGTGAGCGTGACCACGTGGGTGCGGGTCCACCGGAAGGCCGGTGGCGGCGCCGGTGGGGCGACGGGCTGGTCGGTGAGAGTCACGGGAGCTTGTCCTCCGGGTGCGGCACTTACTTGCCGTCCGGTTAGTGCGCGCGGTCGCCAGTGTTGCTCGCCAACTGACCGGCCGTCAAGTAAGCTGGTGAACGCCGAAGGAGGACCGTGACCCCGCAGGAGACCGACACCGCCCCCACCCGGGACCGCATCCTGACCGTCGCCGCCGACCTGTTCAGCAGGCACGGCTACGCGGCGACCCCGCTGTCGGACATCGCCGCCGCGCTCGGCATCACCAAGGCGGCGCTGTACTACCACTACCGGTCCAAGGACGAGATCCTCGACGCGATCATGGCCGAGGCGGTGGCCGCCTTGGGCGTGCTCGCCGAGCGGGCCCGCGCCGGCACGGCCAGCCCGGAGGAACTGCTCGCCGGCCTGATCGACATGGCCACCAGGTCCGGCACGATGGTGGCGGCGTTCGCCAACGACCCGTCCATCCGCACCGTGATCGAGGAGCGGGCCACCCAGCACGACATCCACGGCAAGCTGAACGCGGTGCTGGCCGCGCTGGCCGGGCCCGAGCCGGACGCGGCGAGCGCGATCAGGGCCAGGGCGGCGTACGCGGTCGCCAAGGAGACCACCGCCGCCCTCCTGCTCGAACACGGCGGCACGCTGCCCGCCGATGCCCGCGCCGAGATCCTCGCCGCCGCGCTGCGCGCCCTCGGATAACGACTTTCCAAACGGCGGCCGGTTGCCTAGCGTCCGAGGGGTGCTGGAGTTCCTGCTCGTCGCCCTGCTGGTGACGCTCACCCCGGGACCGGGGACGGCGATGATCCTGCGGATCGCCGCCCGGGACGGCCGGCGGGCCGCGCTCGGCGCGGTGGCCGGCAACAGCGCCGGCATCCTCGTCTGGGCCGGGCTGTCCGCGCTCGGCGTGTCCTCGCTGATCCTGGCGTCCAAGATCGCGTACGACGTGCTGCGGATCGGCGGCGCGACCGTACTGGTCGTGCTCGGCCTGCGCTCGCTGCTGCGCCGCCACCGCGGTGAGGTGGCGGAACCAGCGGCGACGACGCCTCGGCGGGGCCTGGCGGGCTGGCGGCTGGGGGTGGTGACGAGCTTGTCGAATCCCAAGGTGGCGGTGTTCTTCGTGGCGCTGCTGCCGCAGTTCCTCTCCCCCGGCACGGCGGTGCTGCCGGCCGCGCTGGCGATGGCGGCGGTCATCGTGGCGCTGGACGTGGTGTGGTTCTCGACGCTGGCGTACCTGGTGGAGCGGGCCGGCAAGGCGCTCCGGCCGCGCATCCGGACCGCGATGGAGCGGTTCACCGGGACCGTGCTGGTCGGCCTCGGCGTCCGGCTCGCGGTCGAGTCACGGTAGCCCGCCGTGGACGGGGGGCGGCTGGTCGGCGGCCGGACGGTGGGGGCGGTACGGATCGGCGACACCGTGCGCCGGCCGGTCCAGCCGTGGACATCCGCCGTGCACGCGCTGCTGCGGTACCTGGAGGACGCCGGTTTCGCCGGCGCGCCACGGGTGCGCGGGTTCGACGAGCGGGGCCGCGAGGTGCTGACGTACCTGGAGGGCGAGACCCTCGGCGCGGGCGAGAGCCCCTGGCCGGAATGGGTGTTCTCGGACACCGCGCTCGAGCAGGTCGGCGGGTGGCTGCGGCGGCTGCACGACGTGACGGCGGACTTCGTCCCGCCGGAGGGCGCGCGCTGGTTCGCCGGCCAGGCCTGGAAACCCGGGCTGGTCGTCGGCCACCACGACGCCGCGCCGTTCAACGCGGTGTGGCGGGACCGCGCGCTGGTCGGCTTCGTGGACTGGGACACCGCCGGCCCGTCGTCCCGCGAGCTGGACCTCGCCTACGTCGCCCTCACCTGGGTGCCGCTGCACGCGCGCCGGGTCGTCGCCGGGTACGGGTTCACCGCCTTCGACGACCGCGCCCGCCGCCTCCACCTGCTGCTGGACGCCTACGGCTACGGCGGCGACCGGTCCGGGTTCGGCGCCCACGTCGCCCGCCGGGCCAGGGTCAACGCGGCCGGCATCCGCCGGATGGCGGAAGCCGGCGGGCCGGCCTACGCCGCGCTGCTGCCGGCCGCCGCCGACTTCGAGAAGGCCGCCGCCGAGGTCGAGGCGCTGCCGCCGGAGTTCTGGGCGCCGGCGGTCAGCGGCGGCCCGGGACCGTGAGTCCGAGCAGCCCGGCCGGGGTGGCGTCCCGGATGCCGGCGACCTGCTCCGCCGGCAGCCCGGCCCGCTCCAGGTAGCCGACCGCCTGCCGGAACGCCTCGCCGGACTGGTACGGGAAGTCGGTGCCCAGCACCAGGCGGTCCGCGCCCAGCGACTCGACCGCCGCACGCAGGGCGGGCACGTGGTCGTGCGCCACCGTGTCGTACCACATCCGCCGCGCCGCCACGCGGGGCTTCTCCGGCGTCCCTGGCGCCTCCCACGCGCTCTGCCGGTCGAGCCGCTCGAGCACCATGGGCAGCGCGCCGCCCAGGTGGGTGGCGACGATCCGCAGGTTCGGGTACCGGCTCGGTATCCCCGCCAGGATCAGGTGCGTCACCGCGACGGTGTCCTCGATCGGCGCGCCGACGGCCCAGGTCATGTCCGGCCCGATCAGCGGCGAGCCGGCGCCGGACCCCGCCGGGTGCACGAACAGGACGCTCCCCCGCCGGTCCAGTTCGGCGTAGACCGGCAGGAACGCCGGATCGGCCAGCGACCGGCCGAGCACCGACGTGGTGATCGCCGCCCCCACCATGCCCAGGTCGTCCAGGCCGCGCGCCAGCTCGGCCAGTGCGGCGTCCGGGTGCGGGAACGGCAGGGAGGCGAGCGCCAGGAACCGGTCCGGGTGTTCGCGGACGAGGGCGGCGTACTCGTCGTTGACCCGCCGGGCGGCCTCGACGGCGTGCGCCTCGTTCGCGAAGTGCGGGGACGCCGGGGTCGCCGAGAGCACCTGGACGTCGATGCCCGCCGAGTCCATCAGGGCGAACCGCGCGTCCAGCTCCGCGGCGGTCGCTCCGGCGCCGAGGCCGCGGTGGACGGCGGTGCCCGCGTTGCCGTGGCTGGCCAGCAGGTCGAGGTACTGCTCACTCCAGAGGTGAGCGTGCATGTCGATATTCATGTAACGAGATAATAGATAACTTGTTATTCTTTTCAAGAGTAGACTCCGCTCGTGGCCACCGGGGAGATCGACGAGCAGGGCTTCGAGAACTTCGTCACCGCCTCGCACGACCTGTTCACCGCGATGGCGCGCAACCGGGGGCGGCTGGCGCGCCGCGAATCCAGCCTGTCCCTGTCCCAGCTGGCCCTGCTGGACGCGGTCGCCGCCGGCGGGCCGCTGCTGGTCGGCGAGGTCGCGGCGCGGGCGGGGGTGTCCGGGCCGGCCGCGACCCGGATGCTCAAGCAGCTCGAGCGGGACGGCGTGGTGACCCGCCGCCGGTCGGCGGACGACGAGCGGAAGGTGCTGGTCGAGCTCACCCCGGTCGGGCGGGACCTGGTCGAGCGCCAGCGGCGCGCGCTGCGGGAGTGGCAGCGCGCGCACTACGCGTCGATGAGCCCCGAACAGCGGGCGGTCTTCGTGGACGTGCTGCGCCAGATGGCCGCGATGGTCGAGCAGTGGAGCGACATCTAGAAGTACGTCCAGACGCCGTCCACGACCCGGTGGCCGGCGTCCACCACCGGCAGCAGCCGCCACCGGTCCACCGTCGTGCACGGGTGCGAGATGCCGAAGCCGACCAGGTCGCCGACTGCCAGCCCGCCGTCGCCGCGCAGGAACGCGTGCTGGTCGTTGAGCGCGGTCACCTCCAGCCCGAAGGCGCCCTCCGGCTCCGCCGCGCCCCGCCGCCAGACCCGCTCGACCACCGGCAGGCCCTGGTCGAAGCCCACGTCGCGGCGGCCGACCCCGGCCAGCGCCAGGTCCGGCTCCGGCCGGGACAGCACGTGCCCCCACACCCGCACGGCCGCGCGCAGCTCGGGCAGCGGGGTGACCCGCTGGTACAGCCCCACGTCGTGCAGGGCGTAGCAGCCGCCGCGCAGCACCAGCCGCCACGGTCCGGCCAGTTCCTCGACGACCCAGTCGAAGTACGCGCTGCCGCCGGCGGTGGCGACCCAGTCCGCGGTCCCGTGCTCCTCCTGGAGCGCGGCGGAGGCGGTGCGGACGTGGCGCAGGAACTCGCGGACCACCCGCTCGGTCTCCGGCTCGCGGTCGTGGCCGAGGCCGCCCTCCCAGCCGGCGACACCCGCCAGCCGCAGCCCCGGCGTGCCCGCGACCAGCGCGGCCACCTCCAGCGCCTCGGCCAGGGTGCGGCAGCCGGCCCGGCCGCCGGAGACGCCGATCTCGACGTACGCGTCCAGGGGCCGCTCCGGCGCCGCGCCGGCGAGCGCCTCGGCGAGGATGCCGACGCCGGCCGCCGAGTCCACGAAGCAGCCGAACGAGAAGTCCGGGTCGCGGTCCAGTTCGGACCGTACCCAGTCGATGCCGACCGGGTCGACGAGCTGGTTGGCGAGCAGCAGCCGGCGCACGCCGGCGGCCCGGTACACCCGGGCCTGGCTGACCGTGGCCACCGTGATCGCCCAGGCGCCGGCGGCCAGCTGCCGGGCCGACAGCCACGGCGCCATCGCGGTCTTGCCGTGCGGGGCGAGCAGCGCGCCGTGCCCCGCGCACCAGGCCGCCATCGCCGCGACGTTCGCCGCGACCGCGTCCTCGCGCACCACCGCCACCGGGAAGGCCAGGTCGGGCAGCCGGTACCCGGCCGCGGCCAGTTCCGGCACGGTCAGCCCGTCCGCGGCCGGCGGGAGTCCCTTGCACCGCCAGTCGATGCGCTGGTCCGTCTCCACGCCGTCCACCAGCTCAGCCCCTTCGCAGTCCGCGTCCCGGCCGCGCGCCGGTCAGCGCGCCGCCCGCCACCACCGGTACCCCGTTCACCAGCACGTCGGCCACTCCGGTCGCGACCGAGCGGGGCCGGTCGTAGGTGGCGGTGTCGGCCACCGCCGCCGGGTCCACGACGACCAGGTCGGCGGCGTACCCGACCCGCACCTGCCCGCGGCCGGCCAGCCCGTACCGGGCCGCCGCCCGCCCGGCCAGGTGCTCGGCGGCCTCCGCCCACGTGTAGTCGCCCAGCTCGCGGGTGTGCCGGCCGAGCAGCCGCGCGAACGTGCCCCAGGCGCGCGGGTGCGGGTGGCCGGCGGCGAAGATGCCGTCCGAGCCGGCCAGGTGGGCCGGGTGCCGCAGCAGCGCCCGCATGTCGTCCTCGCCGGTGGCGGACGGGAACGCGAACACCGCGCTGACCGCCAGCCGGGACGCGGCGAGCACCTCGGCGGCGAACTCGGCCGGCCCGCCGATCCCGGCCTCGCGGGCGGCCGCGGCCAGCGTCAGGCCCTCCGCCCAGCGGTACTCCCGCGAACCCACCCCGGCCAGCGTGATCCGGTCCGCCCACGCGCCGTCCCAGCCCAGCCGCGCCGGCACACCCGGCAGCCAGTCCTCGACCAGCGCCTTCCGCACCGCCGGGTCGGCGAGCCGGTCGCAGGCCGCGGCCACGCCGACCTCCTGCACCCACGGCGGCATCAGCACCATCGCCAGCAGCGAGCAGCCGCGGGTGTACGGGTAGCTGTCGAAGGTCACGTCCAGGCCGGCCGCGCGGGCGGAGTCCACCAGCGGGGCGAGGGTGGCCGCCGGGCCGTGGTAGTGCGACAGGTGCACGGCGACCCCGCTGCCGGCCGCGATCGCGCGCGCCTCGGCCACCGCCGCCGGCGTCCTCTCCTCGTACCCGCGCAGGTGGCTGACGTACACCGCGCCGGCGGCCGCCACCGGAGCGCACAGCGCGGTCAGCTCGGCGGTGTCCGCGAACCGGCCGGGCACGTACTCCAGCCCGGTCGACAGCCCGACCGCGCCGTCGGCCAGGCCGCGTTCCACGGCCGCGCGCATCCGCGCCAGCTCGTCCCGGTCCGGCGGCCGGTCCGCCAGGTCGAGCACCGCGTGCCGCACCGTCCCGTGCGGCACCAGCGCCGCCACGTTGACCGCCACCGCGCCGTCGTACCCGGCCAGCAGCTCGCCGACGGTCGGCAGCGCGGCCACCGGGTGCGGGCCGTTCAGCGCGCCGAAGTAGGCGTCGACGTACGCCCTGGTCGGGGGCGGCGCCGGCGCGTACCCCACGCCGTCCTGGCCGACCACCACCGTGGTCACGCCCTGGCGCAGCAGCGCGAGCTGGACGTCCGGGTCGAACACGGCGCCGTCGGCGTGCGAGTGCGCGTCCACGAACCCGGGCAGCACGTACCGGCCGGTGGCGTCGATCTCGGTCGCCGCGCCGGCCAGCGTGCCCGGCGGGGCGACCGCCACCACCCGGCCGGCGGCCACGCCGACATCGGCCGGTACCGGCCCGCGACCGGCGCCGTCCACCACCTGCCCCCCGCGCACCAGCACCTCCAGCACGCCGCGACCCTATCCGGCGGCGCGCGGGATAGGGTCGCGGCATGACGCAGCAGTCCAGCGGACAAGCACAGATCGGGGTCACCGGGCTCGCGGTGATGGGACGCAACCTGGCCCGCAACTTCGCCAGGCACGGGTACGCGGTCGCGGTGCACAACCGCACGTGGAGCCGTACCGACGCGCTGGTGAAGGAGCACGGCGGCGAGGGCACGTTCCTGCCGTCGACCACGACGGAGGAGTTCGTCGCGTCGCTGGAGCGGCCGCGGCGGGCCATCATCATGGTCAAGGCCGGCGCGCCGACCGACGCGGTGATCGAGGAGCTGGCGCCGCTGATGGAGCCCGGCGACATGATCGTGGACGGCGGCAACGCGCACTACCTGGACACCCGGCGGCGCGAGGCGGCGCTGCGCGAGCGCGGGCTGCACTTCGTCGGCAGCGGCATCTCCGGCGGCGAGGAGGGCGCGCTGAACGGGCCCAGCATCATGCCGGGCGGTTCGGCCGAGTCGTACGCCGCGCTCGGCCCGCTGCTGGAGGACATCTCGGCCAAGGTGGACGGCACGCCGTGCTGCACGCACGTCGGGCCGGACGGCGCGGGGCATTTCGTGAAGATGGTGCACAACGGCATCGAGTACGCCGACATGCAGCTCATCGCCGAGTCCTACGACCTGCTCCGGCAGGCCCTCGGGCTCGGCCCCGCCGAACTGGCGAAGGTCTTCACCGACTGGAACAGCGGCGAGCTGGAGTCGTTCCTCATCGAGATCACCGCGCAGGTGCTCGGGCAGGTGGACGCGGCGACCGGCAGGCCGTTCGTGGACGTGGTGCTCGACCAGGCCGAGCAGAAGGGCACCGGCCGGTGGACCGTGCAGGCCGCGCTGGAGCTGGGCGTGCCGGTGACCGGGATCGCCGAGGCGGTGTTCGCCCGCGCCCTGTCCGGGCACGCCGAGCAGCGCGACCCGGCCCGCGCGCTGCCGCTGCCCGGCCCGAGCGGGTCCGGCAGCCCGGCCGGCGTGTCGGCGGAGACGCTGATCGAGGACGTGCGGCGGGCGCTGTACGCGTCCAAGATCGTCGCGTACGCCCAGGGCTTCGACCAGATCACCGCCGGCAGCGTGGAGTACGGCTGGGACATCGACCGGGGCACGCTCGCCACCATCTGGCGCGGCGGCTGCATCATCCGGGCCCGGTTCCTGGACCGGATCAAGGCCGCCTACGAGGCCGACCCGCACCTGCCGTCGCTGCTGCTCGACCCGACGTTCACCGCGGCGGTCGCCGAGGCCCAGGACTCCTGGCGTCGCGTGGTGGCCACCGCGGCCACCCTCGGCGTGCCGGTGCCCGGGTTCGCCTCCGCCCTCAGCTACTACGACGGCCTGCGCCGCGAACGCCTCCCCGCCGCCCTCATCCAGGGCCTGCGCGACTTCTTCGGCGCCCACACCTACCGCCGCGTCGACCGCGACGGCACCTTCCACACCGACTGGTCCGCCGACCGCACCGAGTCCCCCGCCTGACCGGCGGGGGACCCGCTCCTAGAACCTCCAGCAGCCGAGGGCCCGGCCGAGGTGGGGGGCGTACACCAGGTCGCCGTGCCGGGCGGGGACGGCGAAGGTCAGGGTGCCGTTGACGGTCTGGTCCGGGTCGAGGGTGGCGGCGTGCAGGTCGCCGGCGCGGACCTCGGGATAGTAGCGGCGGCCGTCGACGCCGCGTACGGAGAAGTCGAACGGGTTGACGGCCCAGGACCCGCCGCCGGTCGCGGTCGCGTTGACGGTCAGCGTCACCGACCAGCCGGTCGCGGGCGGGCGCCGGGGGACGCTGTCGCCGTCGACGGTGAGGCTGCCCTCCGGCACGCCATCCAGGCGGACCAGGCCGGTCTCGCCGAGCCGGAACCGCACCTCTCCCCCGGACGACCCGCCGCCTCCGGTGGCGACCGGGACGCCGGCGCGATGGCCGGCCCGGACGCCGACGGCGGCGGCGAGCACGGCCCCGCCGACCAGGATGTCGACGACGACCACGGCGACGAGCAGGTACGGGGCGCAGCGGAGCGGGAACAGTTTCATGGTGCTCTCCCAGGTGGGGTTCCCGGCCCCTTCCTACCTGGAGTATCGGCGAGCCGGCCGCACTTGTGAGCAGGACTCGTTGTCGGGTACCTGTCAGCAGGGCAGCAGGTCAGCAGGGCAGGTCGGCGCGTACCCGCCAGCGGCCGTCCGCCGCGCCGGCGGAGAACGTCCCGCCCAGCAGGACGGCGCGCTCCCGCATGGCGACCAGGCCGGCGCCGGCGACCGCGCCGGTACGGGCGGCGGCCGGGGGCAGCGGGTTGTCGACCGTGACGGCCAGCCCGCCCGGCCGGTAGTCGAGCCGTACCCGGACGTCGACCGGGCCGGCGTGCGCGCGGGCGTTGGCCAGCGATTCCCGCAGGATGCGGTACGCGGCCAGGTCGGCGGCGGCCGGCAGCGGCCGTGCCTCGCCGGTCACCTCCAGGGTGACCGCAAGGCCGGCGCGGCGGGCCCGCTCCAGCAGCGGCTCCAGCTCGTCCAGCCGGGGGCTGGTGGTGAGTGGCTCGTCCGGCCGGTCCGCCCCGTCGCGGAGCAGGCCGACCATCTGCCGCAGCTCGGCCAGCCCCCGCACGCTGGTGTCGCGGATGGTGTCCAGCGCCTGCCGGCAGGCGGGCGGGTCGGCGCGGGACAGCGCGGCGGCGGACTGGACCGCGATCGTGCTCAGGTCGTTGGCGACCAGGTCATGCAGTTCCCTGGCCATCCGGGTGCGCTCGGCGGCGACCTTCGCGGTGACCAGGTCGCGGCGGTCGCGGTCGGCGAGCCGGGCGGCGGCCTGCTCCGCGTGCCGGCGTTCGGCCGCGACCCGCTCCCGGAACCGCCGCACGGCCAGCCCGCCCGCCACCGGCCAGATCACCGCCGCCGCCGCGCAGACCAGCACCGGCAGCGCGCCGCGCGCGCCGCCGGCCAGGCCCAGCGCCAGCACCGCGAGCGGGCCGGCCACGCCGAGTGCCGCGGTCACCGCCACGAGCAGGGCGGGACCGCGACCGCGGGCGGGTGTACGGGTGCTCACGCTCCCATGACAGCACCGCCCCGGCGAACCGGCATCGTTCTCCGGGCGGCCGGCGGGTCCACCGGACGGAGGAGGGCCGCCGTCCCGGCCGACGACGGTCAGCTGAACACCACCGTCTTGTTGCCGCTGACCAGCACCCGGTCCTCCAGGTGGTACCGGAGGCCGCGGGCGAGCACCGTCTTCTCGATGTCACGGCCGTACCGCACCAGGTCGTCGGGGGTGTCGCCGTGGTCGATGCGGATCACGTCCTGCTCGATGATCGGCCCGGCGTCCAGATCGGACGTCACGTAGTGGCAGGTCGCGCCGATCAGCTTGACGCCCCGCTCGTAGGCCTGGTGGTACGGCCGGGCCCCGGCGAACGACGGCAGGAAGCTGTGGTGGATGTTCACGGCGCGGCCGAACCACGCCTCGCACAGCTCCGGCGGCAGAATCTGCATGTACCTGGCCAGCACGATCGCGTCCGGCCGCTGCGCGTCGACCAGCGCGCGGAGCTTGCCGAACGCCTCCGTCCGGGTGGCCGGCGTGACCGGCACGTGGTGGAACGGGATGCCGTGCCACTCCGCGACCTCCCGCAGCGTCTCGTGGTTGGACACCACGCACGGGATCTCCACGTCCAGCTCGCCGGACCGCCACCGGGCCAGCAGGTCGTACAGGCAGTGCCCCTCCCTGCTGACCAGCATCACCACCCGCTTCGGCGCCGCGGTGTCGGTGATCTGCCAGCGCATCGCGTACTCCTCGGCGAGCGGGGCGAAGGCGGCCCGGAACCCGTCCACGTCGGCGTACGGCAGGCTGCCGGCCAGCACCTCGTGCCGGAGGAAGAACTCCCCCGTCACCCGGTCGGCGTGGTTGCTGGCGTCGACGATCCAGCCGCCGGCCGCGGCGAGGAACGAGGACACCGCGGCGACGATGCCGACCCGGTCGGGACAGCTCAGCGTGAGGATGTAGCGGCGCGCCGTGGTCACGTCAGGCATGCCGGGGATCGTCTCACCCCGGCCACCAACCACTGCGCCGGGTGTCCGCTTCTCTTGCCAGCGGGGCGGTAGGTGGGCCAGTCTGACCGTAAATGGAACAACTGCCCGTGCCCTCCAAGCCGTCGCTGCCGGTGGCGCCCCCGACGCTGCCGCCGCCCGCGCCGACCGGCCGCGACCCGCATCCCGGCCTGGTCATCGCGCTTCCGCTGCTCGCCCTCGGCCTGTTCAGCAGCGGCGCCACCACCTGGTTCGGCACCGACGCGGGCGGCGCGCACGCGAAGCCGCCGGCGCACGCGGCGACCGCGGTCGGCCGGACACCCCTGAACGCGGTGGCAACCGTGATCGCCCTCGGTCAGCCGGCCTTGCGGACCACCAGCCAGACGCCGTGGTCGGCGACGGTGACCGTGGTGATGGCGCGGCCGTAGAGGGTGCGGGTCTGGCCCTCGGAGAACGTGTGACCCTCCCGTACCACACCCGCCGAGGGCACGGTCACGTCGATCTCGGCGGTGCCGCCGGTGTCGAAGACGTGCAGGTCCATGCCGTCGAAGTGGTGCGTGTCGCCGTCGCCCACCCAGACCGCGCCCGGCCGCGGCGGGTCGCCGTGGCCGTGCTGGCCGCCACCGCAGCCGGTGGCCACCACGGCCACCCCGGCGGCCACCACGGCCACCACGGCGGCGAGCAGCGCCGGCAGCGGACGGCGGCGGCGCCCGCTCATGGCGCGCCGGCGGCGGCGACGACGAACCGGGCGGCCGGGCGTACCCGGCCCTCGCCGACCTCGGCCAGCGTCACCGCGTACCCGTGCGCGGTCATCGACTCGCCCACCCCGAGCACG
The DNA here is from genome assembly GCA_045806985.1 of Mycobacteriales bacterium. GTDB lineage: Bacteria > Actinomycetota > Actinomycetes > Mycobacteriales > JBJMIH01 > JBJMIH01. The sequence goes on from JBJMIH010000279.1 coordinate 12,757, forward strand.
GAGCTCACGTCGGGCCCGGCGTCCGGGCCGGGGTCGTGCACGACCACCGAGGCGGTGGCGTCGCCGCCGTCCACCCAGCGCACTCCCAGCCGCAGCCCGTGCACCAGCGCGTTGGTGCCGCTGGACACCCACAGTTCCTCCGTTGCCATCGCCGATGCCACCCTCACTCCGTGGTGTTCACGCTGGAGAAGTACTTGTGCAGCTGGTCGATGGTGACCGGCTGCGGGTCGTCGTACCCCCACGGGTTCTTCAGGATCAGTTTCCCGTCCGGCGTGGTGCCGGTGACGATGTAGGCGTGCCAGGTGTGCAGGCCCAGGTTCGAGGACTTGATCAGGTCGTTGTCCTTGGGCGTGCCGACCGTGACCGGGTGGCCGGAGTCGATCATCTTCTGGATGTCGGCCGCCGAGTGGTAGTCGCCCGGGCTGGCCTGGTGTGACGGCTTCCCGGTCAGGTCGGCCATCACGTCGGCGCTGTTGCCGCCGTGGTCCATGTTGCCGTAGTCGCCCTGGTACTGCGCGTACGCCTTCTCGTAGAGGGCCGGCCAGTCGTCGGTGCCGGTGCCCGCGAAGACCGTGTGGCCGTTCTTGTCCACCGGCAGCTCCGGCGTCACGGTGACCTGCACGGGCCGGCCGTCCTGGTAGAAGGTGACGGTCACCGTGCCGTTCGGGTTGAGCCGCATGTTGCGGCGGATCAGCTCCGGGTTGACCACGGCGACCGCGCCGGCGGCGGACAGGAAGTAGCAGTCGTTGAGCTGCTGCTGCGACACGTCGTTGACGCTGATGGCGCCGTCCGGCCCGAACAGCGGCAGGCCGAGGTCCTGGTAGTGGCCGTCGTGCAGCGGCCCGGGGTGGCCGTCCTCGAACCAGTGCCGAGGATCCCAGTCGTGGTAGTCGTACTTGGTGTAGGGCTCGGTGTCGGTGTAATTGGGCCGGCTCAGCCCGAGCGCGGCGAGGGTGCCGAGGTCGGCGTGGGTGAGCAGGTAGTTCTCCAGGTCGAGGCCCTGCTCGAAGCGGTCGGCCCGGCGCATCCAGTCGAGGAACGCGGTCCGCTCGTCCGGGCTGAGCCGGCCGAACAGGGCGTCCAGCTCGGGTCCGGTGAGGCCCTTCAGCTGCGCGAGGTCGCCGCCGTTCATCAGCAGGTTGTAGGCGTCGTCGACCTTGTGCTGGTCGTACTCGGACGGCAGGTTCCACGGCACCTGCGAGACCAGCGGGCGGATGTCGGCCTCCGGGCCGGACAGCGCGTTGCCGAGCGTGGCCAGCGCGGAGCGCCACTCGCCGCGGATCCGGCCGACCTCGCTCTCCACCCGCCGCTTCGCGTCGGCGTGCTGCTGCTCGTACTCCTGGTTGATCTCGTGCTGGTCCTCCGGCGGCAGCCCGCGCTGGTGCGGGTGCTGCCAGCTGACCGTGCCGTCGGTGCCGATGTACAGGTTGTCCTGCCTGGCGGTGCGCTCCAGGTCGCGTGCCTCGCCCTGGATGCCGCGCAGCGTGCGGGTGTAGGCGGCGAGGGCCGTCCGCGCGTCGCCGGTGTCGGTGATGATCTTGCGGCCGGTGTCGCGGTCCTTGTCCCAGGAGGCGACGAATGCCCGGCTGGCCGCGGACACCCAGCACTTCGGCTTGGTCAGGTCGGCGACGATCGAGTCCAGGCCGTCGGTGTAGCGGGTGAGCGTGCCGGCGTGGTCGCCGAAGGCGGTGGCGAGCCTGTCCAGCGCGTCCGGATCGCCGGGCACGAAGGTGACGTCGGGCATGGCAGCGGCCTCCTACGGCAGGTGGTCCATGGCGCGGTACGTCCATGCCGCGTTGGCGAGCTCCTTGCCGTGCCGGTCGACCTCGCCGCCGAAGGTGGCGGTGGCCTTGCCGACCTCGTCGCGGAAGGACCGGAGCAGGCCGTCGACGTGCTCGTCGCCGACCGGCGGCAGCGCGGTGCCGCCGACGGCGCCACCCGCGTCCCGCAGGAAGCGCGCGGTGTTGAGGAAGGTGCCGGCGGCGGTGTCCACCTGGTCCGGATCGACCTGAATGAGGCCGGCGTCGGGATCGCGTGGTGCCATGCCCCCTTCATGCCCGTCCCGGGTACGGGCAAACCCCTACCCGGTGGCGGCGATCGGGTGCAGGCGGGGCGCGGCGAGCCGGACGTAGTCGCCGGTGTCGAGGGCGAGCGACCGGTCCAGCCGGGCGGCGTTGAAGAAGATCTCCTCGTGCTTCAGCAGCCCCGGGTCGACCACCAGCTCCAGGTCCGGGTGGAAGCTGACCGGCAGGATGGTGCCGCTGGGGCTGCCGGACAGCGCCTCGGCCCTGGCCTGGTCGGCGAACGCCGCGTAGCTGCCGCCGGCCAGTTCCTTCAGCGCCGCCAGGTCGACCCGGGTGTCGCCGGGCACCACGGCGAGCAGGTACCTGCGCTCCCGCTTGCCGACCTTGACCAGCACCACCAGGCACTTGGCGGCCTGGCCGACCGGGTGGCCGCGGTACCCGCTGACCACCTCGGTGCGCCCCTCCGGCGCGTGCTCGATGACCCGGTACCTGGCCCCGCCATCGTCCAGCCACCCGATCAGCCGCGCGTACGCGTCCTCCACGGTCACCAGCCTTCCTGAAACATCTGCTTGACCTCGGCGATCCGCCGCTCGTCGCGGCGGTAGAACGTCCACTGTCGACGCCGGGTGGCCCGCACCAGCCCGGCCGCGACGAGCAGCCGCAGGTGCTCGCTGACGGTGGGCTGGCTGACGCCGAGCTTGTCGGCGAGGTACACCGAGCAGACCCCGTCCGCCACCAGGTCGCCGTCCCGCTGCGGCGGGAAGTGCGCGACCGGGTCCCGGAGCCACTCCAGGATCGACAGCCGCTTCGGGTTGCTCAGCGCCTTGAGCACGTCCATGTCGAGCACTTCGCCAGTTTGCTAAGTACCTAACGATGTGTCAAGGGTGGCATCGCTGGGTGCCATGATGGCTTGCAGTGGTGCCATCTGGATGCCATAGTGGTGCCATGGATCTGACACCGTACGTCGAGAGCCTCCGCCGGGACCTGGCGGCGGCCGCCGAGGCCGGCGGCGAGGACGCCAGGGCGCTGGCCGAGCGGCTCACCGGGCCGCTGGAGTCGGCGGTACGGCTGGCGCTGCTGGACGCGCTGTCCGCCGCCGCGCAGGAGATCACCCGCGACCTCGCGCCCGGCTCGGTGGACCTCCGGCTGCGCGGCCGCGAGCCCAGCTTCGCCGTGACACCGCCGCCGCCCGAGCCGTCGTTCGAGGAACCCGCCGCCACCGAGGCACCGCCGGCGGCAGACGGCGACGACGGCGCGATGGCGCGGATCAACCTCCGCCTCAGCGAGAGCCTCAAGTCCCGCATCGAACAGGCCGCCGGCCACGCCGGCCTGTCCACCAACGCCTGGCTCGTCCGGGCCGCCGCCACCGCGCTCGGGTCGGACAGCCCCGGCCCCCGCGCCGACCGCCGCGCTCCCCGCGGCGGCCAGCGTCACACCGGCTGGGTGCGCTGACCGCACCCGCCCCACCAGACCCCCGGAGGGATTCGCCATGCCCACCTTCGACACACCCGAACCCATCTCCGTCACCCTCGATCTCATCATCGGGGGCGCCCGCATCGCGGCGGCTGACCGTGCCGACACGGTCGTCCAGGTCCGGCCGAGCGATCCCGGCCGGGACGCGGACGTGCGCGCCGCCGACCAGACCACCGTCGAGTACGCGGCCGGGAGGCTGCTGGTCAAGGTGCCGAAGCCGCGCGGCTTCGGGATCTTCAACAAGGTCCCCTCCGTCGACGTGACGATCGAGCTGCCGGCCGGCTCGCAGGTGCGGGCCGACGCGCAGATCGTCACCTTCCGGGGCACCGGCCGCCTCGGCGACTGCCGGGTCAAGACCTCGCTCGGCGACATCGCCTTCGAGCACACCGGCGCGCTCGACCTCACCACCGGCGTCGGCGCCGTCGAGGTGGACCGGGCGGCCGGCCGCGCCTGCGTCACCACCGGTTCCGGCCGGGTACGCGTGGGCGCGGTGGACGGCGACGCGACCATCAAGAACTCCAACGGCGACACCTGGATCGGCGCGGTCACCGGCGACCTGCGGGCCAACTCGGCCAACGGCGACATCGACGTCGACCGCGCCGACGCGGACGTCACCGCCAGCACCGCCAACGGCGACGTCAGGGTCGGCGCGCTCGCCCGCGGCGTGGCCTCGCTGAAGACCTCGCTCGGCCGGATCCACGTCGGCATCCGCGCCGGCACCGCCGCCCGGCTCGACGCGTACACCCACTTCGGCAGGGTGGACAACCAGCTCGACGTGATCGACAGCCCGGCGCCGTCCGACCAGACCGTGGAGGTGCAGGCCCGCACCAGCTACGGCGACATCGTGATCCACCGCGCCGGGTCGCCCGAGAAGGAGCCGGCGTGACCGCCACCGCCGTCTCCAGCCGGCCGGCGATCCGGGTGACCGGGTTGCGGAAGTCCTTCGGCGACAAGGTGGTGCTGGACGACGTCGACCTGCTGGTCGCCGAGGGTGCGGTCGTCGCCCTGCTCGGCCCGAACGGCGCCGGCAAGACCACCATCGTGAAGATCCTGTCCACGCTGCTTCCCGCCGACGCGGGCACGGCGCGGGTGGTCGGGCACGACGTGGTGGCCGAGGCGGACGCGGTGCGCGCCGCGATCGGCGTCACCGGCCAGTTCTCGGCGGTGGACCGGTTCCTCACCGGCGAGGAGAACCTCCGGCTGATGGCCGACCTGCACCACCTCGGCAAGGCCGAGGGCCGGCGGCGCGCCGCCGCGCTGCTCGAGCGGTTCGACCTGGCCGACGCGGCGCGCAGGCCGCCCTCGGTCTACTCCGGTGGCATGATCCGCCGCCTCGACCTGGCGATGACGCTGATGGGCGACCCGCGGCTGATCTTCCTGGACGAGCCGACCACCGGGCTGGACCCGCGCAGCCGCCGCACCATGTGGCAGATCATCCAGGAACTGGTCGCCGAGGGGACGACGATCTTCCTCACCACGCAGCAGCTGGACGAGGCCGACCAGCTCGCCGACCGGATCGCCGTCCTCGACCGGGGCCGGATCGTCGCCGAGGGCACCCCGGCCCAGCTCAAGCGGCGCATCCCCGGCGGCCACCTGCGGCTGGAGTTCGCCGACCCGCGCCACCTGGACGCGGCCGGCCGGCTGCTCGGCCCGGCGGCGACCCCGGACGAGGCGAACCTCACCCTCCAGGTGCCCGGCGACGGCGACGCCGGACGGGTACGGGACCTGCTCAACCGGCTCGACACGGCCGCGGTCCCGGTCGAGCGCCTGTCGATCCACACGCCCGACCTGGACGACGTGTTCTTCGCCTTCACCGGCCGGGCGACCGCGACCACCCCGAAGGACGGCCAGGAATGAGCACCCTCCCGCACACCTTCACCGACTCGGCGACGATGCTGCGCCGCCAGCTCCGGCACCTGGTGCGGTACCCGTCCGTGACGGTGCTGCTGCTCAGCATCCCGATCATCTTCCTGCTGCTGTTCGTCTACGTCTTCGGCGGGACGCTGGGCGCCGGGCTGACCGGCGTGTCCGGCGGCCGGCGCGCGTACCTGGACTACGTCGTGCCCGGGATCGTCCTGTTCACCGCGGTCAGCACGGCGCAGGGCACCGCGCTGTCGGTCGCCATGGACATGACCGAGGGCATCGTCGCCCGGTTCCGCACGATGTCCATCGCGCGCGCGTCGGTGCTGGCCGGGCACGTGCTCGGCAGCGTCATCCAGGCCATGGTGAGCATCGCCTGCACCCTCGCGGTCGCCCTGGCGCTGGGCTTCCGGCCCACCGCGAACCCGCTGCGCTGGCTCGCCACCGCCGGTGTCCTGGTGGCCGCCTGCTTCGCGCTCACCTGGTTCTCGGTCGCGCTCGGCCTGGTCAGCGACAGCATCGAGACCGCCAGCAACCTGCCCATGTTCCTGATGCTGCTGCCGTTCCTCAGCAGCGGTTTCGTGCCCACCGCGTCGATGCCGGCCGGGCTGCGCTGGTTCGCGCGGTACGAGCCGGTCACCCCGGTCACCGAGACCGTGCGGGGCCTGCTGGAGGGCACCCCGATCGGGAACAACGCGGTGCTCGCCCTCGCCTGGTGCGCCGGCATCGCCCTGCTCTCGTACCTGTGGGCGCGGCGGCTGTACCGCCGGCACGCCGCCCGGTAATCCGGTGGAACCAGCGGCGGGCGGTTCGTCGGCAAGGCCACCGGCCTGCGGGAGGACGACGAGACCCAGGTCGTCGGCGTGTACGTGACGCCGGACTGGCGCGGGCGGCGGCCGGGTGTGGCCGCCGCGCTGCTGGAGCGGGTCATCCGGTGGTCGCGCGAGGAGGCCGGGGCCGGCCCGGTGCGGCTGTACGTCATGGCGACCAACGCGCCGGCGTTCGCCTTCTAGCGCCGCGTCGGCTTCGTGCCGACCGGCCGCACCATGGCCTACCCGCCGGACCCGGCCTACCTCGAGCACGAGCTGGAGTACCGCCCCGCGACCGCGCTCAGCTGAGTTCGGGCCTCGGCGCGGCCCAGCCCCGCCGAGCCCCGCCGAGCATCGGACCGCCCTGGCGGCCGGGCCGTCAGGTGTCGAGGCAGTCCAGGGCCTTGTCCAGGCGCGACCGGGTGTCCCCGTCGGCCGGGGTGTAGACGGTGATGCGCAGGTCCGGCAGCGGGGCCACGTCCAGGTCGGTGACCTGGAAGGTGAGGGTGCCGGCGCAGGGATGGGCGAACACCCGGGTGCGGACGGCCGGCGTGGCGACCTCGTGGCGCGCCCACAGCTTGGCGAACTCCGGGCTCACCGCGCACAGCCGGCGGATGTCGTCCTCCCAGTCCGGGTCGCCCACGTGCTGGCCGAACGCGCTGCGCAGCCGGGCCACCATGAACGGCACCTCCTCGTCGTAGTTGACGAACCTGGTGCGGGCGCTCGGCTCGGTGACGCAGCACCACAGCAGGTTCCGGTGCAGGCAGGGCATGCTGTGCCAGTCGCGGAAGACCGCCTGGTGCGCGGTGTTGGACTCGATCACGTCGAACCGGCTGTTGACGAGGACGGCCGGCATCGGGTCGAGGGCGTGCAGGGTCTGGGTGACCGAGTCCGGGATCACCGTGTCGGCGGTCTAGGACCGGCGCGGGGTGGCCTCGGCCAGCCGGTACAGGTGCTCCCGCTCCTCGCCGTCCAGCCGCAGCGTGGCGGCGACCGCGTCGAGCACCTGGGCGCTGGCGTTGATGGGGCGGCCCTGCTCCAGCCAGGTGTACCAGGTGACGCCCACCCCGGCCTGCAACGCCACCTCCTCGCGGCGCAGCCCGGGCGCGCGCCGCCGCGGGCCGGCCACCAGACCCAGGTCCTCGGGCTGGAGCCGGGCCCGGCGGGCCTTCAGGAACTCGCCCAGCTCGGTACGCCGCCGCCGGGCCACCTCCGGCGCGGAGTCCGCCCGGGGAGCCTCCGTCTGGAACGTCGTCACGCGTCCATCCTCACAGACCTCCGCAACCGGATACGGGTACTCCCAGTACCACCTTCCGCCGTCCGCCACTTTCCGTAAAACGGACAAAAGTACTCGGAGTGTCACCTTGGCCACTCCATGAGCAACCCGCAGGTCTATGGGGTCGCGGAGAGCTCACCCCCCGTGACGGAGCCGGCTCCGGCCGGAGAAAGATGGCGCGCGCCGTCGCTCCGCGGCGACGGCCGCCACCCGGCGTTCATCGACACGTAGGAAGGCGTATTCCCCATGTGGCTGTCCAACTGGTACGACGAGCGCACTCCGCAGCAACAGGAGCAGGACCGCGACCAGCTCCGGGAGCGCAGGCTCAACGACCCCTACGCCAACCGTGACAACGGCAGGCAGGGACAGCAGAACGGCGGCAGCGACCGCCTGGACGGCGGACGGCTGAGCAGCCTGTAGAACCTTCGCCTCCCACGCGGACCGTGGTCAGCGCCGGCCGCTGACCGGATCGTTGACCGGCCGGGGGCACGACCAGGTGGAACCCACCAGCGTGCAGCTCGCCGGCGTCGAGGTGCTCTGCCGGACGGCCACGTACGGCAGCGCCACCGCCAGCAGCAGCGCGGTCATGGTCAGCAGTGGGGTGACGAACAGCACCACGCCGTCGATCCGGCGGGCCCACCGCCGCATCCACCGTCGCCGATCCCACACGTTGCCGGGAGGCGGAACCGGGTAGCGATGACGCACCCGGTCAGCCTCCCCCGTCCACCGCCGCCCCGCATCCTCCCGCTGACGTAGTCCGGCGCGGGGCGGCGGTACACCCGCCCATACGGGTACCGGCACTACCAGCATCAGCAGGCTCTCTCGTCTTCCGCGCGGGAGCGCCGATCGTGGCTCCATGACCACGACATCACCGACGACCACCGCGTCGACCGCGTCGACCGGGGCGGCCGGCGCGACCGGCGGCGGGAGCACGGCCGGCGCGTGGCCGATGCTGGCCCTGCTGCTGGTGGGCCAGTTCATGGCGCTGCTCGACGCGACCATCGTCAACGTGGCGATGCCGACGATCGGCGGCGACCTGCACGCCTCCGGCGCCACGCTGCAGCTCGTCGTCTCCGGCTACACCATCAGCTACGCCGTCCTGCTCATCACCGGCGCCCGGCTCGGCGACCTCTACGGCCGGCGCCGGCTGTACCAGCTCGGCCTGCTCGGCTTCACCGCCAGCTCGCTGCTGTGCGGGATCGCCCCGGACACCGCCGTCCTGGTCGCCGCCCGGTTCGTGCAGGGCACGGCGGCGGCGCTGATGGTGCCGCAGATCATGAGCGTCATCCAGATGCGTTTCACCGGCGCGGCCAGGGTCAAGGCGCTGAGCGCGTACTCCTCGGTGCTCGCCGCCGGCGGCGTGACCGGGCAGGTGGTGGGTGGCGTGCTGGTCAGCGCCGACCTGTTCGGCACCGGCTGGCGGCCGGTCTTCCTGGTGAACGTGCCGATCGGCCTGGCCGTGGCGGTGCTCGTGCCGCGCGTGGTCCCGGCGGACCAGCCCGGCGGCACCCGCCGGCTGGACCTGTGGGGGCTGGCCACGCTGGTCCCGGCCGTCCTGCTGGTCGTCCTGCCGCTGGTGCTGGGGCACGAGGAGAACTGGCCGGCGTGGACGTTCGCCAGCATGGCGGCCGGGCTGGCGCTGGTCGGCGTGTTCGTCGCGGTGGAGCGGCGGGTGGCCGACCGCGGCGGCGACCCGCTGCTGAACCTGCGGGTGCTGCGCGCCCCCGGCATCGTCGCCGGCCTGCTCACCCTGTCGGCCGCGATGATCACCTACGGCGGGTTCCTGTTCTGCCTGGCCCTGCACCTGCAGAGCGGGCTGGGCGAGAGTGCCCTGCGGGCCGGGCTGACCTTCGCGCCGGCCGCGCTCACCTTCGGGCTCGGCGGCATGTACTGGTCACGGCTGCCGGCCCGGGTGCACCACCTGCTCACCCCGATCGGCTTCCTGATCGCGGCGGGCGGGTACGCCAGCCTCGCGCTCGACCTGCGCGGCGGCACCGACGGCGGCACCCGGACGTACGTGGTGATGCTGGTGACCGGCGTCGGGTACGGGATCGCGTTCAGCCCGCTGCTCCAGCACGCGCTGGTGAAGGTGCCGATGGCCGAGGCCGCCGACGCCAGCGGCCTGCTCACCACCACCCTCCAGCTGTCCCAGGTGATCGGGATCGCCGCCTTCGGCACCCTCTACTTCACCCTGGTCAAGCACCCGGCGGCACACCCCTCCGCGCACGCCTTCACCACCACGATGGCCTGGCTAGCAGCACTCATGCTGATCGGCCTGATGGGCGCCGCCACCCTGGCCCGCACCGTGATCCGAGCCCGCAACCCAGCCAGCTGACCCTGGCGGCGGTGTCCGGAAGTGTTCCCGCAGGATGTCGGACCTCATGAGCACGGCCGCGGTGTCCGGATAGTCCCGGCGGATTCTGCTGGCGTACCTCCGGCAGAGGTCCCGTCGCCTCTCCGGGTGGTGGTGCAGGAGTGTCTTCGCGTTCCAGAGGTGGGTGAACATCGTGTTCGGCTGCCCGGAAGGCAGCTCGGTGCCCCGGTAGTCGCGCAGGAACGACCCGACGGGCACGCCGCTGGCCTTCGCGCACATGGGCAGCAGCCGCTGCTCCACGAAGATCGGGTGGGCGGGCAGCGCTCCGCCGGGCTCGGACCGGATCGGGTTGCCCTCCATGAACGACAGCGCCCGGTCGGCGTATTCGTTCTTGAACGTGTCGGTCATGAAGAGGAGCAGGGCCGCGCTGCGGGGGGCGACCGACCAGTCCAGGCCGTCCCAGTCGAATCCGGGTGCCGCGGTGAGCTCGTCCCGCCCGACGTAGGCGGCGAAGTCGAGCGGCTCCTCGTGCAGGCTCATCACGTCCGCGGTGACGAGCCGCCTGATGCTGTCCCAGACGATGAGGTCGGTGTCCATGAGGCAACACGGCGCTTCCTCGTGCCGCAGGGCCACGACCTTGCCGAATGACCAGAACACGCCGCAGTTGATCGCCGGGGAGCGCTGTTCCAGGCGCTCGGTGTCGACGCCACCGTCCCAGAGGCCCAGGAGTCCCAGCCGGTCGTAGAACTCCTGGCCCGCGGGGTCGGTGTAGAGCCGGATGACCCCGTTGTGGCGGCGCCACTCGAGCGCCGACAGGACCGTCGTGAGGATCTCGAAATCCTCCTGCCGGTACGGGGCACCTTCGGACCGCGAGACGTAGTAGTTGCTGATCGGCCGGGTGGAGATGACGTGGATCGCCTTCATCACAGGTACCCCCGGATGCTAGGCAGGTGACGCAGCATCCCCGCGAGTTCGGGATAGTCCGCGCGGATGCGGGCCACGCACTGCCGGCAGAAGGACTCCCGGACCTCCGGGTCGGCCTTGAGCGCGTCCTTGTAGGCCCAGACATGGGTGAACATCCGGTTCTTTCCGCCGCCGGCCATCCTCTCGCTGTCGCGTTCCGGCCGGGGCCAGTCCAGGAAGTATGCCGGCTGAATCCCCAGCCGCAGTGCGCACATCGGCAGCAGCCGCTGCGCCACGAACACGTCGTGGACCGGTAGGCGGGTGACCGCCTCCCGCCGGATCGGGTTCCCCACGATGAAGGCCATCGCCTCGGCATGGAACATCTTGGTGAGCCGGTCGTCCGCGAAGTACGTCAGTGCGCCGTTGCAGGGGCTGGCCTCCCAGTCCCACTCCTCCCACACGTAGCCGGGGGGCGTGCTGAGTTCGGACCGGGGCTGGTACACGCCGTGGCGCAAGGGCTCCGGGTGCAGCGCCATGAACTCCGACGTGATCAGGTCGTCCAGCGGTCCCCAGACGACGAGGTCGGTGTCCAGCGTGACGAAGGGCGTCGCCTCCGCCCCGATCGCGGCGACGCGACCGGCGGTCCAGAACACGTCGTGCCCGATCGAGGGCGGCAGCGACTCGAGGGTGGCCGTGTCGATCCCGCCGTCCCACAGCTCGGCCATGCCGAGCCGCCGGTAGTACGCCTCGCCGACGCGGTCGGTGTAGAGCTTGACCGGGCCGTTGAAACGGCGCCACGCGGCGGCCGACAGGATGGTCGTCAGCAGCTCGAAGTCCTCCACCTGGTAGCCGTCGGGGCCCTTCACGCGCCCCAGGTACGGCACGGAGGGCAGGGTGGAGTTGACGTGGATGGCCTTCATCGGGCGAACCGGGGTCACGTGGCGGCTACGAGCGGGCCGTCGAGAGCCGGTTGACGACCGTCGCCAGCTGCGCGAGGACCGGCCGGACCTCCGCGGGAACCGTGGCGGCGCGCAGGACGAACGGACCGTGCCCGAGATCGATCCGCATCGCTACCTCCTCATCCGCCGCTGGCGTCCCTTCCTCGACCGCGAACCGCAGCGTGATCCGGGTGTTCGCCGCGGTGATGACGACCGAGCCGAGGACCGAGTCGGGCACGTACCGCTCGTCGGCGTTCGGCGGCAGGGCCATCAGCGCCTCGACGTCCAGGTGCCGCGCGAGGGTCGACAGCTCATCGGCGGGGACCGTCGCGGAGTACTCCTCGCTGACGCCGTGCAGGTCGTCCAGATGGGACACACTGGCCGCGCCACCGGCGGGAATCGAAGCGCGGAACTGGATCCGCTGACCCGGCATACCGCCGGTGACGAGCAGCTCGATCCGCACGTCGTCGGCGCCGGCCGCGGCGCCCTCCGGCCCGTCGGCCAGCCGCGAGACCGCGGCCTTCATGCCTTCGACGTCGGGCCGGGTGAGAGACTCGATGATCACCCTCATGCCATCCTCCTTGTCAACATGGGTTCCGGTGGCCCTAGATGAGGTTCAGGCCGATCGAGAAATGCTCGGCCGTCAGCGGCGTCGAGCTGCAGATCCGGTCGACCTGGCGCTGAACCGCCGGGCCGGCCACCGCGTCCATCACCGTCCCGGTGCTGACCGGGTTCCGGTTGGGACAGTTGACGTCCACGTACTCGTCCGCGTTGCCCAGCATGTGGCCGAACTCGTGTGCGGCCACGTCGCCTGAGTCGGTCGTGTGCCAGCTGGTCATGTTGGACCGGCCGGACCCCGCGATCACCCGGACGGTGTGGTGGGGAAGGCTGTCGGTGAACTGGACGGCGAAGGTGATGGTGGAGTTGCCGTAGGGTCCGGTGCAGACGAAGCGGCCGCTCCACTTGTTCGTGATTCCGTTCGCCCACGTCGTTCTCAGCGTCGCGAGGTCGGCGGCGCTGATCCCCGCGTCCGGCACGAGCCGGATCCGTACCGTGACCGCCGTGCAGGTCTGCTGGAACGCCGCGGTCCACCCGAAGGTGCATTCGGATCGCGCGAATCGGCGCTCGCCGGTGTACGGGCAGGGGCCCGCCGCGAGTGGGATCTCGTTCGTGACGGCAGCGTTCATCTCTCCTCCTGGCTGCGCGGCACCCGCCTGGGGGCCGTCGAGGTGGGGTACGGGCCGCCCGGGCGACCCGGCTGTGTCGGCCGCTCTGGCCGCGAGGTAGTAGCTGTACGCCGGAAGTGGCTCGACGCCGTAGTACGCGTCCGTCCTGAGTGTCAGGTCCAGGAACTGGGTGAACAGGCGCGGCTCGTAGGGGGTTGAGTCGATCCGGTGCAGGACGTTGCGCACGTACGCGCGTACCGTGCTCCGCCTGTCGCTGGGCGTCTCCGGCGGCGTCGGCCCGGCGGCGTCGCCCAGCACGCGGAGGAAGTCCTCGAGCTGCTGGCGAGCCAGCTGCCGGAGCTCCGGAGGCAGGTTCGAGACCCGGTGGACGGCCGGCATGGTGGCGATGTAGCTGGAGAACGAGTCGACGTCGGCCCACTTCCCCGACAGGACCATGGTGTAGTAGGCCGGCAGGTCGAACAGGTTGAGGTTGGTGATCGTGTTGTGAACGTTGATGGTGCTGTTGGGTAGCGCCCTGACGTCGGTGAAGTGCTGGAACACGTCGTCGAAACTGCTGTGCATCCGCACGTACTCGGTCGTTGTCCGGGTGCCGTCCAAACTGATGTTGAAGTGGACCCGCTGGAACCGCGCCAGCAACGGCCGGATGTCGGTACTCCCGCAGGTCAGCGTGGAACCGTTCGAGATGATCTCTACCAACGCCTCGCTCGGCAGCTCGGCCAGCACGTCCAGGAACCGGGGCTCGCTGATGGGGTTGCCGCCGTGGAAGGTGACGATACGGATGGGATTCGACCGGATGAAGCTGATGACCTTGTCGATGTCGTTCCGCCGGTACCTGACCGGCTCGACGCCCAGCATCCGGTGACGATCCGAACTCAGCCGGGTGCTGAGCTTGTCGAAGCACATCCGGCAGCTGTAGGTGCACAGGTTGCCGAGAGCGATCAGCAGGTACTGTGTCCTGTCGACATCGCCGGTCGCCTCGTCGTAGGCCCCGGCCACGTCCTCCCAGCGGAAGTGTTCCTGGTAGTAGTTGTGGACGGTCGGCTGGCGCGTCGACTCGTCAAGGCACGCCCGGCAACCGTCGGGAACCTCCCCCCGCATGAACTGCTTCCGCGCGTCGCGCATCTTCTCGCTGTTGACCAACTCCGACAGGTCGCCGACCTCATTCAGGCGACCGGCCAACGGGCCCTTGTCCTCGCAGCAGATGACCGACTCGCCGTCGGCCCAGATGGCCAGCGAGGCGAACGGGGCGACGCAGCGCGGGATTCTCCGCTGGGTGCTCTCACTCATCGCCCGGCTACTTCTCGGGCGCTGACGGCAGGTCCGGAAATGTCCGCGATCCACATGGTCTCGCTCCCCGTGTCCGCATTCCGATGGAGCACCGACCGTAGGAACCGGCGCTGACGCGGCACTGACGCGCCGCTGAAAACACCACGCCACAGCGGATACGAGGAACATTCGCGCCCGGTTGTTGACCTGGGCTGGAATGAGGGCGTTGGACCTGTTGACGAGGTCGAACGTGTGTTCGAATATATGGTGTGACCGCCGCCGTCGAGAGTCTTTCGCGTTACCGCCGGGAGGAGTGGGCTCCCGAGCCGCTGCTGCCGGTGGTGGCGGGGCTCGAGGCGCTCGTGCCCGGGCTGCGGCGCGGGTCGGCGGTCAGCGTGGCGGGCGGGGCCGGCGCCACCTCGCTGCTGTTCGCGCTGGCTGCCGGGGCGTCGCGGGAGGGCGCGTGGTGCGCGGCGGTGGGCCTGCCCACGCTCGGCGCGCAGGCCGCGGCCGACGCCGGGGTGGTGCTCGACCGGCTGGTCGCCGTGCCCCGGCCGGGACGGCAGTGGGCCGCGGTGGTGGCCGCGCTGCTGGACGGGGTGGACCTGGTACTGCTCGCGCCCCCGGCCGGCGGGTACCCGGACCGGGACGTGCGCCGGCTGGCGGCCAGGGCCAGGGAACGCGGCGCGGTGCTGCTGTCCCGCGGCGACTGGCCGGGCGCGGCGCTGCGGCTCACCGTGACCGGCTGCCGGTGGGACGGCATCGGCGCCGGCCACGGCCATCTGCGCGGCCGCGAGCTGGAGGTGCGGGTGGACGGCAGGGGCGCGGCCGACCGCACCCGCCGGCTCGCGGTACGGCTGGACGAGGGGGGACACGCGGCGTGAGCGAGCGTCAGCGAGCGAACCAGCCAGCGCAGTGCGTCGCGAAGCGGCGTCCCCGAGCGGAGCGAGGGTGACGACGTGAGCACGCGGACGGCGGTGGTGTGGTGTCCGGACTGGCCGCTGGCGGCGGCCGGGGTGGAGGACACCACCCGGGCGGTGGTGATGGCGGACGGCCGGGTGTACGCGACCTCGGCGGCGGCCAGGGAGGACGGGGTACGCCGGGGGATGCGGCTGCGCGACGCCCAGCGCCGCGCCGCGAACCTGCACGTGCTGGCCGCCGACCCGGGCGGCGAGATGCGCGCGTACGCACCCGTGCTGGCCGTGCTCGAGCGGTTCACCCCGGTGGTGGAGATCGTCCGGCCGGGGCTGTGCGCGTTCCGCGCCCGCGGGCCCGCCCGGTACTTCGGCGGCGAGGAGCCGCTGGCCGCCCTGGTCACCGACGCGGTGGTGGAGGTGGCGGGGCGCGGCCGGGTGGGCATCGCGGACGGGCTGTTCGCCGCGGAGCTGGCCGCCCGCGAGCGGGTCATCGTGCCGCCCGGCGGCACCCCGGAGTTCCTGGCCGGCTGGCCGGTCGGCGTGCTCGACCGTCCCGAGCTGGCCGGCCTGCTGGTCCGGCTCGGCATCCGGACGCTGGGCGCGTTCGCCGCGCTGCCCGCCGGCGACGTGCACGCCCGCTTCGGCCCGGACGGGGCGCTCGCCCACCGGCTGGCCCGCGGCCTGGAGGCCCGCCCGCTGATCCCGCACGACCCGCCGGCCGACCTGTCGGCCGAGGTGGAGATCGACCCGCCCAGCGACCGGGTCGACCAGGCCACCTTCCTGGCCAAGGCGCTCGCCGACACCCTGCACGAGCGGCTGGCGGCGCGCGGGCTGACCTGCACCCAGCTCGCGGTCGAGGCCGCCACCGAGCACGGCGAGCGGCTCAGCAGGGTGTGGCGGCACGACGGGCTGTCCTCGGCGGCCGTGGCCGACCGGGTGCGCTGGCAGCTCGACGGGTGGATCGCCACCGGCATCCCCACCGCCGGGGTACGCCTGCTGCGGCTGGCCGCCCGCGAGGTCGCCGCGTCCGGCACCCGCCAGCTCGACCTGGACGGCGCCACCTCCGCCGACACGAGCAAGCTGGACCGGGCGTTCGCCCGCGTGCAGGGCCTGCTCGGCCCGGACGGCCTGCTCACCCTCCAGCCGGCCGGCGGCCGCGACCCCGGCACGAGCTGGCACTGGCTGAGCTGGGGCGAGGTGACCCCGCCGCCCGCGCCGCCCGACCAGCCGTGGCCGGGCCGGATCCCGTCGCCGGGCCCCGCCGTGCTGTACCCGGAACCGCCGGTCGCCGACGTCCTCGACCCGGCCGGCGACCCGGTGGCGGTGTCCGGCCGGTACGCGCTGTCCGGCGTCCCGACCTGGCTGGTGACGGACGGCGGCGAGCGGCGCCCGATCACCGGCTGGGCCGGGCCGTGGCCGGCCGACGAGCGCTGGTGGGACCCGGCGCAGGCCCGCCGCAGGGCACGGTTCCAGCTGGTCACCGGTGACGGGACGGCGTACCTGGCCGCCGTCGAGCGCGGCCGCTGGCGGCTCGAGGGGATGTACGACTGATGGGGCGGGATCGCTGATGGGCTGGCACAACCCGCCGGTGCCGTGGCGGGAGCTGGAACGCCGGCTCTCCGGCCGCCGCGCGCCGGGCCGGCCGCCGGGCGCTGACGGCAACGACAGCCCGGCCTGGAGCCACCACCGCCAGCCGTTCCAGACCGACGTGCGCCGGGCCGAGACCGGTACCCCCTGGTGGGAGCTGCACGTCCACTCGAACTTCAGCTTCCTGGACGGCGCGTCGCACCCGGAGGACCTGGCCGTGGAGGCGGCCCGGCTCGGCCTGGAGGGGCTCGCCCTCACCGACCACGACGGGCTGTACGGGGTGGTGCGGTTCGCCGAGGCGGCGCGGGAGGTGGGGCTGCGGACGGTGTTCGGGGCCGAGCTGAGCCTGGAACTGACCCAGCCGCAGACCGGCCGGCCCGACCCGGAGGGCCACCACCTGCTGGTGCTCGCCCCGGACGCCAAGAGCTACCGGCGGCTGTGCCGGGTGATCAGCGAGGCCCAGCTACGCGGCGGCGAGAAGGGCAGGCCGGTGTACGGCGGGTTGGCGGAGGTGGCCGCGCAGGCGCAGGAGCGCTGGGTGGTGCTCACCGGCTGCCGCAAGGGCCTGGTGCCGGCCGCGCTCGCCGCCGGCGGCCCGGACGCGGCCGCCGCCGCGCTGGACGAGCTGGTCGGGCTGTTCGGCCACAAGCGGGTGTACGTCGAGCTGACCGACCGCGGCGACCCGGCCGACAGCGCCCGCAACGACGTGCTGTACCGGCTGGCCCTGGACGCCGGGCTGAAGGCGGTCGCCACCGGCAACGTCCACCACGCCAGCCCGGCGCAGGGCCGGCTGGCCGCCGCGCTGGCGGCGGTCCGGGCCCGGCGCAGCCTGGACGAGATGGACGGCTGGCTGCCCGCCGCGGGTGGTGCGTACCTGCGCTCCGGCGAGGAGATGGCGGCCCGGTTCGCCCGCTACCCCGGCGTCCTCGACACCACCGTCGCGCTGGGCCGGGAGTGCGCGTTCGACCTGCAGGACGTCGCCCCCGCCCTGCCGCGCTTCCCGGTGCCGGACGGGCACACCGAGATGACCTGGCTGCGCCACCTCACCGAGCGCGGGGCGCGGCGCAAGTACCGCGACGATCCGAAGGGGCACCGGCAGATCGAGCACGAGCTGGCGGTCATCTCCGAGCAGGGCTTTCCCGGGTACTTCCTCATCGTTGACGACATCATGCGGTTCTGCCGGGACAACGACATCCTCGCCCAGGGCCGCGGGTCGGCGGCCAACTCGGCGGTCTGCTACGCGCTCGGCATCACCGCGGTGGACGCGGTCGCGCACAGGCTGCTGTTCGAGCGGTTCCTGTCGGTGGCCAGGGACGGGCCGCCGGACATCGACATCGACATCGAGTCCGGCCGGCGCGAGGAGGTCATCCAGTACGTCTACGGCAAGTACGGCCGGGACCGCGCCGCCCAGGTCGCCAACGTGATCAGCTACCGGCCCAAGCTGGCGGTGCGGGACATGGCGCGGGCGCTGGGGTACTCCCCCGGCCAGATCGACGCCTGGTCCAAGCAGGTCGACAACCGCGACGCGCTGTCCTCGACAGCCGACCACGACGTGCCGGAACCGGTGCTGGAACTGGCCCGGCAGGTGCTGCGGTACCCGCGCCACCTGGGCATCCACTCCGGCGGCATGGTGCTGTGCGACCGCCCGGTCAACACGGTGTGCCCGGTGGAGTGGGCGCGGATGCCGGGCCGCACCGTGCTCCAGTGGGACAAGGACGACTGCGCCGCGATGAACCTGGTCAAGTTCGACCTGCTCGGGCTGGGCATGCTGGAGGCGCTGCACG
>JBJMIH010000280.1:0-9790 GCA_045806985.1 Mycobacteriales bacterium
ACCCCGGTCCCGGCTCCGCCGAAGAAGGCGGGCCCGAAGCCGGGGGCTCCGCGCCCGTCCGGCCCGCGGCCGGGTAACAACCCGTTCGGCATCACCCCGCAGCAGGAACGGCCCTCCCGGCAGGACCGGCCGTCCGGCGGCGGTCCCCGGCCGGGCCCGAGCCCGTCCGGCATCCCGCGGCCCGGCGGCACCCAGGGCATCCCGCGTCCCGGCGGCTCGCAGGGCGGCGGTGGCGGCCAGCGGCCGACGCCGGGCAACATGCCCGCGAACCGGCCCAACCCCGGCATGATGCCGCAGCAGCGGCAGGGTGGCGGCGGTCCCGGTGGCGGTGGCGGCGGCGGCCGTCCCGGCGCCGGACGTCCCGGTGGCGGCGGCGGAGGCGGTGGCTTCCGTGGCGGCGGTGGTGGCGGCGGTGGCGGCGGAGGCCGTCCCGGTGGCGGTGGCGGAGGCGGTGGCTTCCGCGGCGGCGGCGGTGGTGGCGGAGGCGGTGGCTTCCGTCCCGGCGGTGGCGGCGGTGGCGGTGGTACCGGCACCGGCTTCCGTCCCGGTGGCGGTGGCCCCGGTGGCGGTCCCGGTGGCGGCGGCTTCCGCGGCGGCCCCGGCGGTCGCGGTCGGCCCGGTGGCGCGCCTGGCGCGTTCGGGCGCCCCGGCGGCCGGCCGTCCAAGAGCCGCAAGAGCAAGAAGCAGCGGCGCCAGGAGTTCGACAACCTGGCGGCGCCGGACCTGCGCACCGGTACGCCCCGCGGCAACGGCGAGACCGTCCGGCTGCCGCGCGGCGCGTCGCTGACCGACTTCGCCGAGAAGATCAACGCCAGCCCGGGTGCGCTCGTGCAGGCCGCGATCAACCTCGGTGAGATGGTCACCGCGACCCAGTCCGTCAGCGACGAGACGCTCCAGCTGCTCGGCGCCGAGCTGGGCTACGACATCCAGGTCGTCAGCCCGGAGGACGAGGACCGCGAGCTGCTCGCCCGCTACGACATCACCTTCGGCGGCGAGTACGAGGACGCCGACTGGGCGGCGCGCCCGCCGGTGGTCACCGTGATGGGTCACGTCGACCACGGCAAGACCAAGCTGCTCGACGCGATCCGCTCCTCGGACGTGGTCGCGGGCGAGGCCGGCGGCATCACCCAGCACATCGGCGCCTACCAGGTGGCGGTGCACGGCGAGAACGGCGACCGGAAGATCACCTTCATCGACACGCCGGGTCACGAGGCGTTCACCGCCATGCGTGCCCGCGGGTCGCAGGCCACGGACATCGTGGTGCTGGTGGTCGCCGCCGACGACGGCGTGAAGCCGCAGACCATCGAGGCGCTCAACCACGCCAAGGCGGCCGACGTGCCGATCGTGGTGGCGGTCAACAAGATCGACAAGGAGGGCGCGGACCCGACCAAGGTGCGGGGCCAGCTCACCGAGTTCGGTCTGGTGGCCGAGGAGTACGGCGGCGAGACCATGTTCGTCGACATCTCCGCCAAGCAGCGGCTCAACATCGACGGCCTGCTCGAGGCGATCCTGCTGACCGCCGACGCCGCGCTCGACCTGCGCGCGCCGGTGGACGTGTCGGCCCAGGGCATCGCCCTGGAGGCGCACCTGGACAAGGGCCGTGGCCCGGTGGCCACCGTCCTGGTCCAGCGCGGCACGCTGCACGTCGGCGACTCGATGCTGGTGGGCGAGGCGTTCGGCCGCGTCCGCAGCATGCTCGACGACCGCGGCGAGCCGGTGTCCGAGGCGACCCCGTCCCGCCCGGTGGCGGTGCTCGGTCTCAACTCGGTGCCGGGCGCCGGCGACCAGTTCCTGGTCGTGCAGGACGACCGGATGGCGCGGCAGATCGCCGACCAGCGGCAGGCCCGCGAGCGGGCCGCGCTGATGGCGAACAGCCTTGGCAGGGTCACCCTCGAGTCGCTCTTCGAGAAGCTCAAGGAGGGCGAGCGCAGCCAGCTCAACCTCGTCATCAAGGCGGACGTCTCCGGTTCCGTGGAGGCACTGGAGGACGCGCTGCTCAAGATCGACGTGGGCGAGGAGGTCGGCCTGCGGATCATCCACCGCGGTGTGGGTGCGATCAGCGAGCACGACGTCAACCTGGCCGCCGCGTCGGACGCGGTGATCATCGGCTTCAACGTCCGCCCGGAGCAGCGCGGTCGCGAGCTGGCCCAGCGCGAGCACGTCGACATCCGCTACTACTCGGTCATCTACCAGGCCCTGGAGGACGTCGAGAGCGCCCTCAAGGGGATGCTGAAGCCCGAGTACGAGGAGGTCGAGCTCGGTACCGCCGAGGTCCGCATGGTCATCAAGGTGCCGAAGATCGGCAACGTGGCCGGCTCCTACGTCCGGTCCGGCCAGATCGTCCGGAACAGCAAGGCACGGCTGGTCCGCGACGGGGTGGTCGTCGCCGACAACCTGACGGTCGACTCCCTGCGCCGCTTCAAGGACGACGTCCGCGAGGTGCAGGAGGGGTACGAGTGCGGCATCGGGCTGGGCTCGTACAACGACATCAAGGAAGGCGACACCATCGAGACCTTCGAGATGCGCGAGAAGCCCCGGGCCTAGCCCGGGGCCTTCCCGCCTCCTGACGAAGGTCGATGCCCATGTACACCGGCACGATCCTGTTCGACCTGCTGCTGCCGCCGCACACCGGCTCCCTCAAGGAGAAGCGCTCGGCGGTGCGGCCGATCGTGGCCGAGCTCCGCCGCCGGTACGAGGTGTCAGCGGCGGAGGTCGGCGCCCAGGACCTGCACCGCCGCACCGAGATCGGCATCGCGCTGGTGTCCGGGGACCCCGGGCACCTGCGCGAGGTGCTGGACGCCTGCGAGCGGCTGGTCGCCGGCCGCCCGGAGGTCGAGCTGCTGTCGGCCCGCCGGCAGTGGTGGAGCAGCGACGACGAGGGGGAGGACTGACGATGGTCGACCACGCGCGGGCGCGCAAGCTCGCCGGCCGCATCCAGGAGATCGTCGCCCAGGCCCTGGAGACGCAGGTCAAGGACCCGCGGCTGGGCATGGTCACGATCACCGACACGAAGGTCACCGGCGACCTGCGGGACGCCACCGTGTACTACACGGTGTACGGGGACGACACCGAGGCCGCGGCGTCCGCGGCGGCGCTGGAGTCGGCCAAGGGCGTGTTGCGCTCGCTGGTCGGCCGGCAGACCGGCGTCCGGTTCACCCCCACCCTCACGTTCGTCGCGGACGCGGTCCCCGACCACGCGCGCGCGATCGACGAGCTGCTGGTCAGGGCCAAGGAAGCCGACAACGAGGTACACCGGAAGGCCGCCGGGGCCAGCTACGCCGGCGACCCCGACCCGTACCGGGCCGACGACGAGCCCGAGGACGAGCCCGCCGACGGCACGGACGCCTGAGCCGTGGCCGGGCCGGGTGGCGCGCCAGACGAGGCGGCGTGGCTGGCCGCGACCGGTGCCCTGCTCGGGGCCGGCGAGGTCCTGCTGACCTGCCATCTCGGCCCGGACGGCGACGCGCTGGGCAGCATGTTGGCGGTCGCGCACGCGCTGCGGGCGGCGGGGCGGCCGGCGGTCGCCTCGTTCAGCAACCCGCTCACCCTGCCGGGGACGCTGGCCGGCCTGCCCGGATTCGACCCCGGCCTGCTCACCCCGCCGGAACGCGCGCCGGTCGCGCCCGACCTGCTGGTCACCTTCGACACCGGCAGCGCCGACCGGCTCGGTGACCTGACCGGCCGGATCGGCACGGCCGGCGCGGTGCTGGTCGTGGACCACCACGTCACCAACACCCGGTACGGCACCCTGCACCTCGTCGACCCGGCCGCGCCGGCCACCGCCGTACTGGTCGCCGAGCTGCTCGACCGGCTCGGCCTGCCGCTCACCCCGGAGGCGGCGACCTGCCTGTACGTCGGCCTGATCACCGACACCGGGTCGTTCCGGTACGCCGGCACCGGCCCGGACACGCTGCGGCTGGCCGCCCGGCTGTTGGAGACGATGGCCGCCGCCGGCATCCGCCACGACCTGATCTGCCAGCGGATCTACGACACGCAGCCGTTCGGGTACCACCGGATGCTGGCCGGCGTGCTGGCCAGGGCCGTGCTGGAACCGTCGGCGGCGGGCGGCCGCGGCCTGGTGTGGACCTGGACCACCGGCGCCGAGCTGGCCGCGCACGGGCTGCGGTACGAGCACTGCGAGCCGGTCATCGACGTGCTGCGGACCGCCGTGGAGGCCGAGGTCGCGGTGGTGTGCAAGGAGCTGCCGGACGGCCGCTGGGCGGTGTCGACCCGCGGCAAGGGCGCCATCGACATGGGCGCGGTGTGCGCCGGATTGGGCGGCGGCGGCCACCGGTTCGCGGCCGGCTTCACCACCGCCGAACCGCCGGCCACCGCGGTCGGCCGGATCAGGAAGGCGCTCGCCGCACTGGCTGACCAGCCGTCCCGATGAGGGGCGAGAGCCGGCGGATCTGGGCGCTCACCCTGCCGGCGCTGGGCGTGCTGGCCGCCGAGCCGCTGTACGTGCTCATCGACACCGCCGTCGCCGGCCACCTGGGCACCGTCCCGCTGGGCGGGCTGGCGCTGGGCGGGGCCGTGCTGTCGCTGCTGCCGGCGGTCGCCAACTTCCTCGCGTACGGCACCACCAGCAGGGCGGCCCGGCTGTACGGCGCCGGCCGGCGGGCCGACGCGGTGGCCGAGGGCGTCCAGGCGTCGTGGCTGGCGGTCGGGCTCGGCCTGGTCGTGCTGGTGCTGGTGGAGGTGTTCGCCGGCCCGCTGACCGGGCTGCTGGCCGGGCACGGCAACCCGGCGGTGCACGCGGCGGCACAGCGGTGGCTGCGGATCGCCGTGCTCGGCGCGCCCTGCGTCCTGCTCACCCTGGCCGGCAACGGCTGGATGCGGGGCGTGCAGGTCACCCGCCGGCCGCTGGCGTACGTGCTCGGCGCGAACGGGCTGTCGGCCGTGCTGTGCCCGCTGCTGGTGTACCCGGCCGGGATGGGCCTGGCCGGATCGGCGGTCGCGAACGTGGCCGCGCAGACCGCGTCGGTCGTCCTGTTCGTCCGCGACCTGCGGGCCGAACGGGCCCGGCTGGGGCTCAGCGTGCGGCCCAGGCCGGAGGTGCTGGCCGGGCAGCTGGCGCTGGCCCGCGACCTGGTGGTCCGGGTGGTCGCGTTGCAGGGGGCGTTCCTGTCGGCGGCGGCGGTGGCGTCCCGGCTCGGCCCGCACCAGCTCGCCGCCCACCAGATCGCGCTGCAACTGTGGATCTTCCTGTCGCTGGTGCTGGACGCGTACGCGATCGCGGCGCAGAGCCTGGTCGGCGCGGCCATCGGCGCCGGCGACGGGGCGGGGGCACGGCGATACGCCTGGACGGTGGCCGGGTACGGCGCCGCCACCGGCGCGGTGGTGGCGCTCGCGCTGCTCGCCGGCTGGACGGCGATACCCCGGCTGTTCAGCGGTGATTCCGAAGTGCTGTCGCAAGCTCACGTGGTGTGGCCATGGTTCGCGGCGATGCAACCGGCGGCCGGCGTGGTGTTCGCGCTCGACGGTGTGCTGATCGGCGCCGGTGACACCCGTTTCCTGCGTACGATCACCATCCTGGCGGCAGGGTGTGGCTTCCTGCCGGTGGTGTGGTTGACCTATGCCCTCCGCCATGAGGTGGGATGGGGTCTCGCGGGGGTGTGGTGCGGCCTGACCCTCTTCATCGGGATCAGGCTCGCGGGGATGCTGGCCAGGGTATGGCGTGGCCGGTGGGTACAGAGCGCTGTTGAGGGACAGGTGGCGGCATGACGGAAGGCAGGCGCCGGGCGACTGCCGGGCTGGTGGTGGTCGACAAGCCGGCCGGGTGGACGTCGCACGACGTGGTGTCGCGGATGCGCCGGCTGGCCGGCACCCGCCGGGTTGGCCACGCCGGCACGCTCGATCCGATGGCCACCGGTGTGCTGGTGCTGGGCGTGGAGCGGGCCACCAAGCTGCTCGGGCACCTGGCGCTGGAGCGCAAGGCGTACCGGGCCACGGTCCGGCTCGGCCAGGCCACGGTCACCGACGACGCCGAGGGCGAGCTGGTCTCCCGCGAGAGCGCCGAGCACCTGGGCGAGGACCAGGTGGCCAGGGCGATGACCGCGTTCACCGGGGAGATCTCCCAGGTGCCGTCGTCGGTCTCGGCGATCAAGGTGGCCGGACAGCGGGCGTACGCGAAGGTGCGCCGCGGCGAGGAGGTGGAGCTCACCGCCCGCCGGGTCCAGGTGGACCGGTTCGAGCTGCTGGAGCTGCGGCCCGGCGTGCCCGGCTGCGTGGACGTGGACGTGCTGGTCGAGTGCTCGTCCGGCACCTACGTGCGGGCGCTCGCCCGCGACCTGGGTGGCACGCTCGGTGTCGGCGGCCACCTGACCGCGCTGCGCCGGACCCGCGTCGGCCCGTACACCCTCGACCAGGCGTGCGGCCTGGACGAGCTGGCGGCGCTGGCCGACCCGGTGACGATCTCGCTGTCCTCGGCGGTGGAGTCGGCGTTCCCGCGCCGGGACGTGACCGCGCCGGAGGCCCGGTACCTCTCCCACGGCGGCCGGCTGCCCGCCGCCGGCATCGGCGGCACGTACGGCGTGTTCGCCCCCGACGGCACGGCGATCGCCCTGGTCGAGGAGTCCGGCGAGGAGGCACGCCCGGTCGTCGTCTTCTCCGCCGGTCAGTAGTAGTGCTTGAGGTGCGGCCAGAGCCTGGCCCATGACGCGGTGAGGCCCTGGCAGCGCCAGACGGCGGTGCCCTGCTCGTCGTTGTCGACCTGCTGGCCGTTGTCGATGTGGGCGGCGAGGGTGCAGCCGGTGAAGTACCGGTCGATGTAGTTGCGGCTGTACCCGACCACGACCACCGCGGTCCGGCTGTCCGGCGGCCGGCCCCACAGCATGTAGCCGTTGTGGCCGCTGTACACCGGGGGGAAGCCGCCGGCGTGCTGGAGCGCGCCCGCCTCGCCGTAGTTGCCGGTGAACACCACCGCGCGTGCGCGCTCGTCGGCGTCCATCCCGTCCACCACGCGATGGACCGTGCGCACGAACGCCGGCCAGCCGACCGTCTCGCCGGCGTCGTAGTTGATCTGCACGATCGGCGTCTGGTGCAGGGTGGACGGGGACAGCAGCGGCAGTGCCAGCGGCAGCGCGTTGGCCAGCGCCAGCACGCCGGCGGCGCCGAGCAGCGCCGGGCGTGCCGCCCGTCGGCCGCGGGCCAGCCAGGCCTCGGTGGCGAGCGCGCCGGCCGCGGCCAGGACGTAGAGCAGCGCCCCGGTGTAGTACCCCTTGCCGCCGGTGATCAGCACCAGCAGCAGCATCACCACGAACGCCACCCCGAGGGCCCGCCAGCGGTTCGGGCGCAGCAGCCGGACCAGCCCGGCCACCAGGATCGCGGCGAGCAGCGGGGTGAACATCAGCAGTTGCAGCGGTACCGCGTTGACCCGGTTGGACACGCCGTCCACGGCCGAGATCCGGTGCGCCATGGTGAGCTGCGGCCAGTGGTGGTGGATCTGCCACAGCAGGTTGGGCAGCCACAGCAGCACGGCCAGTACCGCGCCGAGCCACAGCCAGCGGTCGGCGAACACCCGCCGCGGGCCGGCGACCAGCAGGCCGGTGGCGAGCGCCACCGCCAGCATCGTGACCAGGTCCTTGTTCTCCAGGTCGAGGCCGGCGAGCAGGCCGACCAGCAGCCACCGCCGGTCGGCGGGCCGGTCGTCCCGGATGATCATGACGATCACCAGGCACATCGCCACCTGGAGGGTGAGATCGACGGTGGTGGTCGACAGCAGGTGCCCGCTGATCAGCGTGAGCGGCGAGATCGCGGCGATGCCGGCCGCGAGCGCCTGCGGCACCCGGCCGCCGCCCATCGCGCGGGCGAGCAGCCCGGTGAGCAGCACGGTCACCCCGGCCAGCAGCGCCGGCAGCCAGCGGATCGTCAGCGGGGTGGTGTCGCCGAAGATCGCGGTCTGGAACCTGGCCAGCAGCGGGATGAGCGGCGGCTGGTCGATGTAGCCCCAGGCGAGGTGCCGGCCGCACTGGATGAAGTACAGCTCGTCACGGTGGAAGCCGTACCGGTTCGCCACCGCGAGGAGAAGCGCCGTGGTGCCGGCGGCGAACGGGCCGATCAGACGCCATGCCACCGGCGGCCGCTCGTCTGCTGTGGACGCCACGCGGTCACCGTAGCCGCCGGCCGTGGGGCGGGCCAGACCGGGTCAGACCGTACAAGCCGAACCGGCGCGGCAGCGGCGGGGCGAAGTCCGTACGCTTGGGCGGGCGGACGGCGACAGGGAGGTCCAGAGTGCGGCGCTGGGAAGGGTGGGACGGCGTGCCCGGCGATCTCGGCGGGACGGCCGTGACCATGGGCGTCTTCGACGGGGTGCACCGGGGGCACCAGTACCTCATCGACCTGACCGTGCGGCGGGCCGGGGAGCGCGGGTTGCGCTCGGTGGTCGTGACGTTCGAACCCAACCCGCTCGCGGTGCTCGCCCCCGGCAAGGAGCCGCCGCTGCTCACCACGCTGGACCGCAAGGCGGAGCTGATCGGCGCGCGCGGCGTCGACGCGCTCTGGATCATCCCGTTCACCAGGGAGTTCAGCCTGCTCAACCCGGAGGAGTTCCTCCAGGAGGTGGTCGTCGACCGGCTGGGCGCGGCCGAGGTGCTGGTGGGGGAGAACTTCCGGTTCGGCCACAAGGCAGCCGGCGACCTGGCCACCTTGCGCGCGGTCGGCACCCGCGCCGGCTACACGACCGAAGGCGTCCCGCTGCAGGACGGCTGGTCCTCGACGCTGGTACGCACCCTGCTCACCGACGGTGACGTGGAGGGGGCGGCGCGGGCGCTGGGCCGGGAGTACCGGCTGGAGGGCACGGTGGTGCGCGGCAAGGCCCGCGGCGGCTCGGCGCTGGGTTACCCGACCGCGAACATCGGCGAGGCGAAGGGCCTGCTGCTCCCGGCCGACGGCGTGTACGCCGGCTGGCTGGTGCGCGGGGAGGAGCGGCTGCCGGCGGCGATCTCGGTGGGGACGAACCCGACATTCGACGACGAGGGCCGGCGCGCCGAGGCGTACGTCCTGGACTTCGACGGCGACCTGTACGACCAGTGGGTGGGCGTCGACTTCACCGCCCGGCTGCGTGGCCAGGTGAAGTTCGACTCCGTCGACGCACTCCTGGTGCAGATGGCCGAGGATGTGAAGCGAACCCGCGAGCTCCTGACCTGACCGGCCCAGCTTCCCGCTGCCGGCGTTGTCGGATCGCTTGCGTGCAAGAACGGCACGCGGCGCGAGCCTCCGCCTTGGCAGCGGAGACCTGCGCTTCCCGCTGCCGGCGTTGTCGCGGCGCTTGCGTGCCAAGAACGCACGCGGCGCGGGCCTCCGCCTTGGCAGCGGAAACCTGGATCCGGCCAGGGGAGGGGTACTATGGTGCCGGCGACGGTGTGGACACCCGTCGCGTGAGCCTGCCTGTGCGGGCTGTTATGGTAAACGCCGGTAGACTTACCGCCGCGCGTGAATCGTCTGCCCCTGTGCCGAATGACCTGGGGCCGGACCAGAGAAGGAGCAGTCAGTTGGCGCTGGCCAGCGACGAGAAGAACAAGATCATCGCCGAGTACGCCACCACCGAGGGTGACACCGGCTCGCCGGAGGTGCAGATCGCGGTCCTCACCAAGAGGATCAACGACCTGACCGAGCACCTCAAGATCCACAAGCACGACCACCACTCACGGCGCGGCCTGCTGATGCTGGTCGGCCGCCGGCGCCGGCTCCTGAAGTACCTGCAGGCCCAGGACATCGAGCGCTACCGCTCGATCGTCCAGCGACTCGGTCTGCGCCGCTAGCAACCGAGGGGAGTGGCCCCACCGGGTCG
>JBJMIH010000281.1:0-23624 GCA_045806985.1 Mycobacteriales bacterium
CCGGTCGTTTTCTGCATTACGCTGGTCCCGTGTGGGCCGATGACATCCTGCTCTGGCTGCTACGAGTGGTCTCCATCATCCTGCTCGTACTCCAGGTGTGGGCGTTCGTTGACTGCTCGGTGCGACCGGGGCCGGCGTTCCCGGCGGCGGGCAAGCTCACCAAGGGCAAATGGTTGGCGATCACGGGGATCGCGATGGCCTTCGGCGCGCTGATCGTCGCGATCGGCAGCAGCTACCTGGCCAGCCTGAGCATCATTCCGCTCGGCCTGATCTCGATCGTCGCCTCCTCCGTGTACCTGGTGGACGCGCGCCCCGCCATCCGGGAGATCACCGGACGGTGACGACGCGGCGACTGGGACCGCTCGAGTACGAGGCGGTCGGTACCGGGATGCCCGTCACCGTCTTCGGCCACGGCCTGGGCAGCGGCATCGCGGAGACGCGCCCGCTCGGCAGCGGGGTCGCCGGCACCAAGGTCTTCCCGCACTTCCGGGGCCATGGCGGCTCGGCGGCCCGGCCTTCCGCCGAGGGCGGGTACGCCGCGCTCGCCGGCGATCTCGAGGCGGTGGCCGGCGCGGTCGGCGCCAGCCGGGCGGTCGGGGTGTCGATGGGCGCGGGCGCGCTCTGCAGGCTGCTGGCCACCCGGCCGGACCGGTTCGAGCGGTTGGTGTTCTTCCTGCCCGCCGTGCTGGACGAGCCGGGGCCGCCCAGCGACCGGCTCGGCGCCACCGAGGAGGAGCTGCGCCGGCTGATCGACGCCGGGCTGCCGGCCGGTTTCCGGGAGCGGCCCGAGGGCAGGGCGTACCGGGACGCGCGGGCCGCCACCCTGGCCAGCCCGGGCGTACGGGCGGTGGCCGAGGCGCTGTCCGGCGACGTGGCGGTACTGGACGCGGCGGTGCTGGCCGCGGTGACAGCCCCGGCGCTGGTGGTCGGCGCCCGTGGCGACGGCCTGCACCCACTGCCGGTGGCCGAGCGGCTGGCCGCCGCTCTCCCCGCCGCCCGGCTCGCCGTCTTCGACCGCCCCGTCCCGCTGATCACCGCCCGCGCCGAGGTCAGGACGCTGCTCACGACCTTCCTCAACCGGGCGTAGATTCGGGCCATGGCAACCACCCACCGGCTCGACCTGGAAGATCCGACGCTGCGCGAGTGGACCGCGACCGTGCTCGCCGCCGACCCCGAGCAGGGGATCGTGCTGGACCGCTCCGCGTTCTACCCCGGTGGTGGCGGCCAGCCGCCCGACCACGGCGTGCTGCTCTGGGGCGGCGTGCAGACCCGCATCGTGGGCACCCGCAAGGGCGACGAGCTGTACCTGCTGCCCGCCGAGGGCGACCCGCTGCCGCCGGCCGGCACCGCCGTCCAAGGCGCGATCGAGGACGACCGGCGCACGATGCTCATGCGTACCCACTCCGGCCTGCACGTTCTCGGCGGCGTGGTGTTCCGCGACTACGGCTGCCTCGTCACCGGCGGCAACATGGAGCCGGGCGAGGCCCGAATGGACTTCAACTTGCCCGAGGTGCCGCCCGGCTTCAAGGAGGCCGTCGAGGCGGCGGTGAACGTCGAGGTGGAGGCCGACCGGAAGGTCGTCACCTCGGTGCTGCCGCGCGAGGAGGCGTTCCAGATCCCGGACATCATCCGTACCGCCACCAACCTGGTGCCGGCCGAGGTGGAGATGGTACGGATCGTCGACATCGTCGGGCTGGACGCGCAGGCCGACGGTGGCACGCACGTCGCCTCCACCCGCCAGATCGGCCGGGTCCAGGTCACGAAGGTGGAGAACAAGGGCAAGGGGTTCCGGCGGGTACGGATACGCCTCACCGACTGACCCAGGCCCCATCTGGATAACCTGGTGCCGTGGACATCACCCTGATCCGGGGCGACATCACCGAGCAGCAGGTGGACGCGATCGTGAACGCCGCCAACTCCTCCCTGATGGGCGGGGGCGGCGTGGACGGCGCCATCCACCACCGGGGCGGGCCGACGATCCTGGAGGAGTGCCGGGCGCTGCGTGCCGGCGCGTACCCCAAGGGCCTGCCCGCCGGTCAGGCCGTCGCCACCCACGGCGGCGACCTGCCCGCCCAGTGGGTGATCCACACGGTCGGCCCGGTGTACTCCCGCTCCGAGGACCGGTCGGCGCTGCTGCGCTCCTGCTACGTGCGGTCGCTGGCGATCGCCGACACGCTCGCGGCCCGCACGGTGGCGTTCCCGGCGATCTCGACGGGCGCGTTCGGGTGGCCGATGCTGGACGCGGCCCGGCAGGCGTTCACCGCCGTCCACTCCGCCCGCACGCTGGTCCGCGAGGTGCGGTTCGTGCTGTTCAGTGCGGACGCGCTGGCCGCCTTCGAGGCCGCGCTCGGCACCGTGCGATAGTCGCGACCATGGCCAGGTACGTGTTGCGACTCGCGTTCAAGAACAACGACCGCCGCCTCCAGGTCCGCCCCGCTCACCGGGAGTACCTGAAGGCGCTCCACGAACAGGGCCGGCTGGTCACCGCCGGTCCGTGGGCCGACGACACCGGCGCGCTGCTGATCTACGAGGTGGCCGGCGAGCAGGAGCTGCGCGACATCCTCGCCGACGACCCGTACACCTCCGCCGACGTGTACGACATCGCCGAGCTGCGCGAATGGAACCCCATCATCGGCTGATCAGGCCTCGACGTCGGCGCGTAGCTGGGCCAGCAGCCCGGTGTTGCCGGTCGTGTCGAGGGTCGTGAAGGGGATCCGGCCCCAGAGCGCGAGGTCGAGGTCGGAGGCGTGGCCCTTGACCGTGGTCCGGGCCGCCGGCCCGGGGTCGAGCAGCGTGTCGCCGTCCAGGATGGTCAGCCCGACCGGGCGGATGCGCACCAGCCAGCTCTGCTCCCGGTCGGTGGCGACCAGCCGGACCACGCCCTCCGCGTCACCGGGCCGGAGCCGGAGCCGGGTCTGCACCCAGGTCTCCAGCACCTCGTGGATGCCGTCGGCGGCGAGCGCCGCGTCGAGTGGTTCGGGCAGGCCGACCGCGCACTGGGCGTCCCAGCGGTGGATCAGCGTGTCGTGCGCCATCCGCCGGCACCAGAACAGCACCGTGTCGGGCGCCACAGACCAGTTCCAGGCCGGCAGGTGGGGATCGAGGTCGGCGAGGGTGGTGCGGATGATCGCCAGCGACTCCTCGTACCACTCGATGACGGCGGGACCGTCCGGCGGTACCGGCCGGTCCTCGAACTCCGGCTTGTCGGTGCTGCCGCGCGGTAGGTGGGCGGCGTGGAAGCGGTACGTCTGCCCGACGTGGCCGGCGAGCTGCCCGAGTGTCCACTGAGGACAGGACGGCACCTGGTGGTCGAGCACCTCCGGGGCGAGCGTCGCGCCGAGCGCCGTGCCCTCGCGGCGGAGGGTTTCCAGCCAGGTGTCGCGGTTCATTCAGTCCATCCCGGCGGTCAGGTCCAGATCATCAGGTGGGGAGTCCGGAGTCTTCCACACCAGGAACGGCTTGCCGAACACGCCGTGGTAGTGATTGGCCCGCGCCACCATGCGCTGGTAGGCGGCCTCGAACGCGGCCGGGTCGCCGGCCTTGATGGCGTCCTGCACCGGCGCGCAGTCCTCGCCCAGGTAGAGGCTGATCGACTCGTCGTACTTGGGCCTCGCCTCGGCACAGAGCGCGAGCTGCTTGACGATGCTGCGGTAGAAGTACTGCGCCAGCCGCCAGTTGCCGGCCCGGCCCGCGTAGTAGAGCCGGTGCATCCGCGGTCCGAGCTCGGCCATCAGCCGGTCCATGCCCGGCTGCATGGCGGCGAGCTGGTCGATCGTCAGCTCGCGCTTCCCGTTGTGCACCACATGGGTGTGATCGGTCCCCTCCATGCGCGGAGCTTAGAGCGCCCACCCCTGGCCGGGTTCCAGCAGGTGCAGCCGGTCGGTCAGCCCGGCGGCGGCGAACTCCGCCCGCAGCGTGTCCGCGCCCTGGGTGAAGTGCGCCCAGCCCTCGAAGTGCAGCGGTACCACGTGCCGCGCGCCGAGGATCGCGGTGGCCTCGGCGGCCTGCGCGCTGGTGATCGTCAGGTACGCGTCGATCAGCGGGGTGCGGGCGGCGCCGGCGAACAGCACCGCCACGTCGAACGGGCCGAACCGGTCGGCGATCTGGCGTACCCGGTCCAGCGAGGCGTTGTCCCCGCTCACGTACACCGAGGGCAGGCCGTCGCCGGTGAGGACGAACCCGGTGACCTCGCCGACCAGCGGCTCGCTGCCCTCCGGGCCGTGCAGGGCCGGCACGCCGGTGATCCGCAGGGCGCCCCCGCCGCCGGGCCTGGGCAGGTCCGCGTGGGACCAGCGGGGCAGCGCCCGCACCGGCCCGCCGAGGCGCTCCCGGGCGGCCGGGGTGGACAGCACCAGCGGCGCGCCGCCACCCAGGAGGTATTTCCGGCCGCCGTGGTCCAGGTTGTCCGGATGCTGGTCGTGCGACAGCAGCACCGCGTCGAGCGTCCCGATCTCGGCCGGGCCGGCGACCGCGCCGAGCGTCTTGGTCAGCTTCCGGGCGCCGATCGGGTAGTCGCCGGGCGGGTCGAACGTCGGGTCGGTGAGGAGCCGCAGGCCGCCGATCTCCATGATCGCGGTCGGGCCGCCGAGGTACCGGACGGACAGGGCGGGTGTCGTGTCGGTCACATCGACCGGCAACGCCCGCCGGGACCGCCGGATTCCTCCTGGCTAGGCTGGCTGGCGATGGAGGTCGTGAAGGACGTGACGCTCGCGCCGTACACCACCCTGCGGCTGGGTGGGCCGGCCGGCGTGCTGGCCGAGCCGACCACCGCCGCCGAGCTGGTCGAGGCGGTCGCCGCCGCGGAGGGACCGGTGCTGGTGCTGGCCGGCGGGTCCAACGTGGTGATCGGCGACGGCGGGTTCGCCGGCACGGTGGTGCTGGTGCGTACCCGGGGGGTCGCCATCCGCGAGGACGGCGACCGCGTGCTGCTCACCGCCCAGGCCGGCGAGGTGTGGGACGACCTGGTGGAGCGATGCGTCCGGGAGGGCTGGGTCGGGCTGGAGTGCCTGTCCGGCATTCCCGGCTCGACCGGCGCGACCCCGATCCAGAACGTCGGCGCGTACGGCCAGGAGGTCGCCGAGACCGTGGTGTCCGTGCGCGCGTACGACCGGCGGGTCGGCGCGGTGGTCGAGATGACCCCGGCCGAGTGCGGCTTCCGGTACCGCCACTCGGTGTTCAAGGGCACCGACCGGTGGGTGGTGCTGGACGTGACGTTCGCCCTGGGCCGGGGCGGCGACTCGGCCCCGATCCGGTACGCCGAGCTGGCCCGCACGCTGGGCGTCGACGTCGGCGGCCGGGTGCCGCTGGACGACGTGCGCGCCGCCGTGCTGGGGCTGCGCCGGGGCAAGGGCATGGTGCTGGACGCCGACGACCACGACACCTGGAGCGTGGGCTCGTTCTTCACCAACCCGGTGCTGCCGGCCGGGGAGGCGGCGGCGCTGCGCGACCGCGCCGGTGCCGATCCGCCGTCATGGCCGGCGGGCACGGGCGATGCGGTCAAGTTCTCGGCGGCCTGGCTGATCGAACACGCCGGCTTCGCCAAGGGATACCGGCGCGGCCCGGTCGCCGTGTCCGGCAAGCACACGCTCGCCCTCACCAACCGGGGCGGCGCGAGCACCGCGGACCTGCTCGACCTGGCCCGCGAGATCCGCGACGGGGTGCGGTCGCGGTTCGGCGTGACGCTGGTCAACGAGCCGGTACTGGTGAACGCCGACCTCTGACGAGGCCGGCGTCCACCAGTGGCCCGCTAGGAGTGATGGGCGACCGCGCCGCCCGCACCCCAGGTGATGTAGCCGTGCTGGAAGTTCTCCCGCCGGCCGCCGGTGATGTCGAACTCGCCCGACGTCGGGTAGCCGAGCCAGGACCGCTCCCAGCCCATCGACGCCCACAGCTGCCTGATCGCGCCGTACACCTCGTGCGCGCCGGTGCCCGGAGTGAAGTAAATCGACCCGCCGTTGCTGAAGTGGTTGTACCGGCCGATGCCGTCAGGCGTGCCCGTCTCGTCGGTGGTCGGGAAGCCCAGCACCCCGGCCTCCCAGCCGAGCGCGGCCCACTGGTCCCTGATCAGGCCGTGCACGTCGTGCGCGCCCGTGCTCGGGGAGTAGTAGATCGACCAGCCGCCGGAGAAGTGGTTGTACCGGCCGACGCCGTTCGGGGTCACGCTCTCGTCGGTGGTGGGGTAGCCGGTTGCCCGCTCCCAGCCGAGCGCCGCCCAGTGGTCCCTGATGAAGCCGTGCACCTCGTGCGCGCCGGTGCCCGGGGTGAAGTAGATGGAGTACCCGCCGGCGAAGTGGTTGTACCGGCCGCCGCCGTCAGGCGTGCCCGTCTCGTCGGTGGTCGGGAAGCCGGTGACCGGCTCGCCCCCGATCGCCACCCACTCCTGGCCGATTATCCCGTACACCGCGTGCGCCCCGGTGGCCTGCGACCAGTAGACCGAGCCACCACCCACGAAGTCGTTGTACTGGCCCGTTCCGTCCGTGGTCGCGGCCTGGTCGGTCTTGGGCGCGCCGAGCTTGACGTGCCCACCTACCGCCAGATAGTCGGTCAGGATCGGGCCGTGCACCTCGTGCACGCCACCAGCCGCCGACCAGTACGCCCGCCCGTTGGCGTACGGCCGCCAGTGCGTCGGCCCGTCCGTGACCTCCAGCCCGGTCGGAGCGCCGAGCAGGGTACGGAACGCCGTGTCGTTGTTGTACCGCTGGTCGATCGGGGTCAGGTAGTTCGCGGTCAGCGTGAGGTCGCTGTCGGGCATGGTGAGCTGGCGCTGCGCCGGTGCGCCGCTGTCAATCCACTTGTCGAAGGTGGCCACCCCGTCGGCGGCCACCGCGGCGGCGTCCACGGTGATGGTCGCGCCGGCCGTCACCGGCACCTCGGTCGTCGCCTCGTCGCCGACCCTGATGGTGGCCGGCAGGTTGCTGGCCAGCCGGAGCGTGTGCAGCCGCGGCACGGCGGTGTACGTGCTGGTGGCGACCGCCCCGCGCGAGTCGGTGGCGGTGGCGGTGACCACCAGGCGGATGTCGTCGGCCCCGTGGTCGGGGAACGGCGTGCTGAACGTGGCCCCGTCACCGTCCACGCCGGGGTGCACGTGGCAGCCGGTGTCGTGGCAGTGCAGCAGGTACGAGGTCCAGTGCACGGGCAGCGTGCCGTCCTCGGTGTCGGTGGCCGTGGCCGACAGCGACACCGTGTCGCCCACCGCGTACGTGGCGCCGCCGCTCGGGAACTGCGCCGTGATCGCCGGCACGTGGTTGGACGGCACCACCGTGAGATGCGTCGTCCCGGTCTTGCCGAACGTGTCGGTCACCGTCAGCGTCGCTGTCACCGGCTGGTCGCCCGGCGCGGCGTAGGTGTGCGTCGGCGTCGCGCCGGTGCCGGTGCTGCCGTCGCCGAAGTCCCACTGGTAGGTGATCGGGTCGCGGTCCAGGTCGTAGCTCTGGCTGCCGTCGAAGCTGACCGTGAGGCTGGACGGGTCGCTGGTCGCGGTGGCGACGGCGGTCGGCGCCCGGTCGCCGGCGGTGTAGCTGAGCCGGCGCAGCTTGCCGGTGGTGATGTCGGCGAACACGATGTCACCGTTGCTGGCGGCGCCGATCTTGACGACGTTGCCGATGTCGGAGGCGAACCCGCCGTCCTCCGGCTGCCGCGCCAGCGTCCCGTCCGGCTTGATCACCGCGGTCCACAGCTTGGCCGCGGTGTAGTCGCCGAAGAAGTACGCGCCGCGGTACTGCTCCGGGTAGGAGTCTCCGGTGTAGACGATTCCGCCGATGATGCAGTTCGCCGTGCCGTGGTGGAAGGCCAGCAGCGGCGGCGCGCCCTGCACGCCGTTGCAGGCGGCCAGGTCGGTGTAGCCGCCGGCCGGCAGGAAGCCCTCGAAGCAGGGCCAGCCGTAGTTGGTGCCGGCGTGCACCAGGTTGATCTCTTCCCAGGTGTTCCAGCCGACGTCGCCGAGGATCGGCACCCCGCTGGCCGGGTCCAGGCTCAGCCGGAACGGGCTGCGGAAGCCGTAGGCGAAGACCCTGCTCTTCCACGAGCCGGCGTTGGCCGGATCGAAGTACGGGTTGGATGGCACGCCGGTGCCGTCCGGCCGCAGGTGCATCAGCTTGCCGTACGGGCCGTTCAGGTCGTAGGTCCGGACGGCGTCCGGGTCGACACCGCCGAAGTTGCCACTGTCCCCGCTGGACACCCACAGCGTGCCGTCGCCGGCCACCTCCACGTCCCAGAGGCCGTGCACGTTGGTGACCGCCGGGTACTCCAGGAGCGTCTGCTCGGCGGTGAGGCCGGTCGGGTGGTCGGTGCCGGTGACCGTCCACCGGCTCAGCCGGAGCGACGTGCCGCCACCCACGGGACGGGCGGTGGTCGTGTACACGTAGTGGTTGGTGGCGTAGTCCTTGTCCAGCGCGAGGCCGACCAGCCCGAGGTCGCCGTCCGAGGTCACCTGCACGGTGGCGATCGTGGACGCCGCCCCGGACGGGGACATCCAGGTCACCCGGCCATGCTTGCCGGTCGTGAGGATGCCGCCGTCGTTGGGCAGGTAGGCGAAGTCGGTGAGGTCGTAGGCGTCCTGGCCGGACGCGGTGTCGGTGAGCGAGAAGCCGGCCGGCAGGGTGGGTGTCGCCGCCGCCGCGTGGCCGGCCAGCAGCACCGTGGTACCCACGGCGAGCGTGCTGGCGGCGAGCAATGTGCGCGCGAACATGAGGGGACGCATTTTGGGTCCTTCCCCCGTGATTTGGTCGCGCAAATGCTATAGGTGTCCATGGGTCGTGAACAGATACAGATGAGCCAATGATGACGCCTTGATGACAGTGCCCATACTGGCGAAACGTACCATTGGGAAATGCCTGTACTTGTCAGGCCAAAGCGGACCAGCGAAAGGTGACCTCGCCCAGTCGCCACCGCGACTTGCCGCCCACCACCGGCCAGCCGTCGTCGGCCAGCCGCTGCACCGCCGCCACCCACCGCTGCCGGGGCCCGAAGGCCGAGTACGGCGCGGCCGCGTCCCAGGCCGCGTCGAACGCGGCCAGCAACGCGTGTACCGGCTCACCCGGCACGTTGCGGTGGATGAGCGCCTTCGGCAGCCGCTCGGCGAGCGTGCTCGGGCGGTCCAGAGTGGACGTCCTCGCCGCGAAGGTCAGGCTGAGCGGCCCGGTACGGTCCAGCGCCACCCAGGAGGACACCCTGCCCAGCTCGTCGCAGGTGCCCTCGACGACGACGCCGCCGCGGGCGAGCTGGCCGGCCATCGTCCGCCAGGCCGCGGCGACCTCCTCCTCCGAGTACTGCCGCAGCACGTTCATCGCCCTGACCAGCACCGGCCGCAACCCGGCCAGCTCGAACCCGCCACGGGCGAACTCCAGCCGCGGCGGCTCGGCGAGCGGCGCGGCCGCGGCCACCCGCTCGGGGTCGATCTCCAGCCCCACCACCCGCGCGTCCGGCCGGACGTCGCGGAGCCGGTCAGCCAGTTCCACCGTGGTCACCGGGGTACGGCCGTACCCGAGATCCACGACCAGCGGGTCCACCGCGTCCCGCAGCCGTCCGCTCTGCGTGCCGGCCAGCCAACGGTCCACCCGGCGCAGCCGGTTCGGGTTGGTCGTGCCGCGGGTGGGCACGCCGAACACCCGCTGCACGGAGACTCTAGGCACGGTCCGAGCGTACGGCCGGCCGTCAGTCGCGGCGAAATGTCCTGGTCGCGGTGGCCTGGGCGACGGGCTTGATGTCGATGCGATCGAGGTTGACGTGCGCGGGCCGGGTCACCGCGAACGCGACCACGTCGGCCACGTCGTCGGCGGTCAGCGGAGTGAGGCCGGCGTACACCCCGGCCGCCCGCTCGGCGTCGCCGTCGAAGCGGACCAGCGAGAACTCGGTCTCCACCAGGCCGGGGTTGATCTCCGTCAGCCGTACCGGCTGGCCGAGCAGCTCCAGTCGCAGCGTCCGGGCCATCGCGCTCTGGGCGTGCTTGGCGCCGGTGTAGCCGGCACCGCCCTCGTACACCTCGTAGCTCGCCACCGAGTCCATGAACACGATGTGACCTCCGTCACCCGCCCGCAGGGCCGGCAGCAGCGCCCTGGTCACCCGGAGCGAGCCCAGCACGTTGGTGTCGTACATCCAGCGCCACCGGTCCAGGTCGGCCTCGGCCACCGGCTCCAGCCCCGACGCGCCACCCGCGTTGTTGACCAGCACCGCGACGTCCGGCAGGTCCGCGACCAGCGCATCCACGCTGGCCTGGTCGGTCACGTCGAGGGTGGCGGCGGTCCCGCCGATCTCGGCCACGAGCGCGTCGATCCGGTCCCGGCGGCGGGCGCCGGCGACCACGTGGAAGCCGGCCTTGGCGAGCGCGCGGGCGGTCGCGGCGCCGATGCCCGAGCTCGCGCCCGTGACCACGGCAACAGGCGAAGTGGAGGTCATGCCTCCCATCCTGCCACCCTGGGACTCCCCGTCGGCGTCTGTGGAGTGGGGAAGAACGTCACGCCCCGTGCTGTTGCACAAATGCGGAGGATCAGGACCCAGCGGAGGTGACGATGGACCGGCGGCCACGCCGTATCGCCATGCTCTCGATGCACACCTCGCCTCTTGACCAGCCTGGAGCCGGTGATGCCGGCGGTATGAACGTCTACATCCTGGAGACCGCGACCCGGCTGGCGCGGCGCGGTGTCGAGGTCGAGATCTTCACCAGGGCGACGTCGTCGGAGCAGCCGCCTGTGGCGGAAAGCGCTTCCGGTGTCACCGTACGTCACATCCAGGCTGGCCCGTACGAGGGGCTCAGCAAGCAGGACCTGCCCGGCCAGCTCTGCGCCTTCACCAGCGGCGTGCTGCGGGCCGAGGCCCAGCACGAGCCCGGGTACTACGACCTGATCCACTCCCACTACTGGCTGTCCGGGCTGTCCGGCTGGCTGGCCAAGGACCGCTGGGGCGTGCCGCTGGTGCACTCCGCGCACACCCTCGCCAGGGTCAAGAACGCCGACGGCGGGGACAGCCTGGAGCCGCTGTCCCGTATCGTCGGCGAGCAGCAGGTCGTCGCCGCCGCCGACCGGGTGGTCGCGAACACCTCGGCCGAGGCCCGCCAGCTCCTCACCCTCTACGACGCCGACGTCGAGCGGGTCCTCGAGATCGCCCCCGGCGTCGACCTGGAACACTTCCGGCCCGGTACCGCCTCCACCGCCCGCACCCGGCTCGGCGTCCCGCCGGATCGGACACGCCTGCTGTTCGTCGGGCGCATCCAGCCGCTCAAGGCGCCCGACCTGATGCTGTGGGCCACCGCCCTGCTCGGCGACAACGTCGAGGCGGTGATCTGCGGCGCGCCGAGCGGCACCGGCCTCGCCGACCCCGACTGGCTCCCCCGCCTCGCCGCCGACCTGGGAATCTCCCACCGCGTCACGTTCCTGCCGCCCGCCGACCGGGCCACCCTCGCCGACCTGTACCGGTCCGCCGACGTGCTGGTCATGCCCAGCCACTCCGAGTCGTTCGGCCTGGTCGCGCTGGAGGCGCAGGCCTGCGGCACCCCGGTGGTCGCCGCCGCCGTCGGCGGCCTCACCACCGCCGTCGCCGACGGCGAGTCCGGCATCCTGGTCCGCGGCCACGACCCGGCCCAGTACGCCGCCGCGATCCACCGCGTGATCAGCACGCCCGGGCTGCGCGACCGGCTCGCGGCCGGCGCCGTCCGGCACGCGGCCGGGTTCTCCTGGGACCGCACCGCCGACCAGCTCCTCGACACCTACACCGGCGTGCTGGACGAGCACTGGAGCGTGCTGCGGGATGCTGTCGGACTGTGACCACTGCTGAGACCGTCGACCAGGTGATCGGGGCGGCGCTGGCGGCCGCCGAGGTGACCTACGAGCGCACCGGACCCGGCCGGTACCTGGTGACCCTGCCCGGCCAGCACAAGCTCGCCACCATGTGCTGGCTGATCGCGGGCGAGCACGCCCTGCTGGTGGAGGCGTTCGTGATGCGCGCCCCCGAGGAGAACCGCGAGGAGGTGTACGCCTTCGTGCTCCGGCGCAACGGCCGGCTGTACGGGGTGGCGTACGCCCTCGACGGCAACGGCGACGTGTACCTGGTGGGCCGGGTGCCATTGCACGCCGTCACCGCCGACGAGATCGACCGGCTGCTCGGCTCCGTGCTCAGCTACGCCGACGAGGACTTCGACCGGCTGCTGGAGCTCGGCTACGGCGACGCGATCCGCCGCGAGTGGGCCTGGCGGGTCAAGCGCGGCGAACCCCTGCACAACCTGGCCGCCTTCGCCCGCTTCGCCGACCCCGACCGCCGCCGCTGACCTACGCCTGCCTTCGCGGGTGGAAGACCCAGGCCCGCAGCAGCAGGAACCGCAGTACGGTCGCGACCAGGTTCGCCCCGACCAGCGCCGCCAGCTCGGCCTGCCGGCCGGGCGCGCCGCCGGCCACGGCGTTCAGCGCGGCCAGCGCGCCGCTGGTCAGGCCCAGTCCCAGCCCGAACACCAGCAGGCCCTCGAACTGGTGCCGGCCCGCCCCGCGCCGCCCCCGGAACCCGAACGTGACCCGCCGGTTGGCGGCCGTGTTGCCGATCGCGGTGGCCAGCAGCGCCAGCAGGTTCGCCGGCTGCGCGCCCAGCGAGCCGCGCAGCAGGACGAACAGCAGCAGGTACGCGAGCGTGCTGGCGACACCAACCGCGGCGAAGCGGACCAGCTGCCGGGGCAGCGCGGGCGGCACGCCGGCCAGCGGCGCCCTGCCGAGCTGGTGGCGCAGCTCGTGGAGCGGTAGCGCGCCGGTCGCCAGCGCCCTGGTCAGCCGGAACACCCCCTTCAGGTCGGCGATCGCGGTCGCCACCACGTCCACCCTGCTGTCCGGGTCGTCCACCCAGTCCACCGGCACCTCGTGGATGCGCAGGCCGACCCGCTGGGCGAGTACCAGCAGCTCGGTGTCGAAGAACCAGCCGGTGTCGCGGACCAGCGGCAGCAGCCGCCGGGCCACGTCGGCGCGGATCGCCTTGAACCCGCACTGCGCGTCGGAGAACCGCGCCGCCAGCGCGCCGCGCAGGATCACGTTGTAGCAGCGGGACACGAACTCCCGTTTCGGCCCCCGCACCACCCGGGAGCCGCCCGCCAGCCGGGTGCCGATGGCCAGGTCCGAGTGCCCGGACAGCAGCGGCGCGACCAGCGGGAACAGTGCGGCCAGGTCGGTCGACAGGTCGACGTCCATGTAGGCGAGGACGGCGGCGTTCGAGGACGACCAGGTGGCGCGCAGGGCGTTGCCGCGGCCCTTCACCGGCAGCCGGACCGCGGTGACCGCGGGGAACTCGGCGGCCAGCCGGTACGCCACCGCCGGCGTCCGGTCCGTGCTGGCGTTGTCCGCGATCGTGATGCGGAACGGGTACGGGAACGTGTCGGTCAGGTGCGCGTGCAGGCGGCGCACGCTCGGTTCGAGGTCGGTCTCCTCGTTGTGGACGGGGATGACGACGTCGAGCACCGGGTACGACTCGTCCACCTCGGACAGCGCGGTCGGGGTGCGGGCGGTGTCGGGCGCCTGCGCGGTCACTTGGCGCTCCCGCTCAGGTCGTAGAGGGTGACGCCGTCCACCGTCTGGGCCGTGAAGTGCGCGGCCACCCAGGAGGCGATCCGCTGCGAGGCGTCGCTGCCGCCGTTGCCGCCGCCGATCGTGCCGCCGATGAAGTAGTGGATCCTGCCCTCGCTGACGTACTTCTCGAACTGCGCGAGCGTGGGCGACGGATCGCTGCCGTTGAAGCCGCCGATCGCCATCACGGGCTCGCCGGTGGCCAATTGGTAGCCCGATGCATTATTTGCACCGACCGCGGCTGCAACCCATTCGTAGGAATCGGTGTTCTTCAACAGCAACGCCTTGATCCGGGCGCTGACACTGCTGGAGTTGAGGAGGCCACCCATGCCGCCGCCACGGGGAGCACCGCCGTTCTGCCCGCCGTTCTGGCCGGGAAAGGTGGGAGTGCCTTGCTGACCGCCGCCGAGATTGCCGAACGGGCCCTGACCCGCATTCGGGCCGCCGTTCGCGCCGGCCTGCGGAGGTGCCGCGCCGCCGCGCGGACCCCCGAAGCGCCCGCCGCCGGGACCGAAGCCGCCACCCGACACGGCCGGACCGGCGGTGACGATCGAGCCGCCGTGTGGCGTGTCCGCGGTCTCCAGCGCGTACGCCGCCGGACCGGCCAGCCCGATGATCAGCGCCGCCGCCGCGACCAGCAGGGCGACCCGCCGGCCGAGCCGGCCCGCGGCCAGCAGCGCGGCCGCCGTCACCAGGCCACCGACGAGCACCGTGGTGCGCAGCCACGGGTGCCAGTTCG
Source organism: Mycobacteriales bacterium (assembly GCA_045806985.1). Lineage (GTDB taxonomy): Bacteria > Actinomycetota > Actinomycetes > Mycobacteriales > JBJMIH01 > JBJMIH01. The sequence continues at coordinate 14,269 of JBJMIH010000281.1, forward strand.
GGCTGCGGTCGAGCAGTGTGTACGACCACCAGGAGGTCACCGTGACCGTCCCGGCCAGCGTCACCGAGGCGATCGGGTACCGGCGCAGCGCCCACAGGTGGGCGGCGCCGATGCCGACCAGCGCGCCGATCGCGGGCGCCAGCGCGACCGTGTAGTACTGGTGGAAGATGCCCTTCATGAAGCTGAAGGTCAGGCCGGTGACCAGCAGCCAGCCGCCCCACAGCAGGTAGCCGGCGCGGATCCGGTCGGTGCGGGCGGCGCGCAGGCGCAGCCACAGCCCGGCGGCGAGCAGGATCAGCGCGGCGGGAAGCAGCCAGGCGACCTGCCCGCCGATGTCGGTGCCGAACATCCGGGTCCAGCCGGTCTGCCCCCACATGCTGCCGCCGCCACCGGGACCAGGCCCGCCACCGCCGGTGACGCTGCCGGTCTCGTTGCCGGTGAGCCGGCCGAAGCCGTTGTAGCCGAGGGTCAGCTCGAGGATGCTGTTGTGCTGCGAGCCGCCGATGTAGGGCCGGTCCTTCGCCGGCACCATCATGACGATCGCGATCCACCAGCCCGCCGCGGCGACCATCGCCAGCCCGGCGAGCGTGAGCTGCCACAGCCGCCTGGTCCACCGGTTCGGCGCGGCCAGCAGGTACACCAGCGCGAACACCGGCACGACCAGCAGCGCCTGCAACATCTTGGCGAGGAAGCCGAAGCCGACCAGCGCCCCGGCCAGCACCAGCCAGCGGGTGCTACCCCGCTCGACCGCCCTGGTGGTGGCGTACGCCGCACCCACCAGCAACAGCACCAGCAGCGCATCCGGGTTGTTGAAGCGGAACATCAGCGTCGCGACCGGGGTGGTGGCCAGCACCGCGCCGGCGATCAGGCCGGCGGCCGGGCCGTACCACCGGCGCACCGCCGCGTACAGCAGGCCGACAGCGGCGACGCCCTCCACCGCCTGCGGCACCAGGATGCTCCACGAGCTGAGGCCGAACAGCCGTACCGAGAGCGCCATCACCCACAGCGAGGCCGGCGTCTTGTCGACGGTGATCGAGTTGGCCGCGTCGGAGGAACCGAAGAAGAACGCCTTCCAGCTGGCGGACCCGGCCTGCACGGCAGCGGAGTAGAACGAGTTCGCCCACCCCGACGCGCCCAGCCCCCACAGGTAGAGCACGGCCGTGGCCAGCAGCAGGCCGGCCAGAGCCGGGCGGGCCCAGCGAGGATTGTCGGGAGTGTCTCGCCCGGGCCGCCCGGACGGAACCGGTGGCGCCTGCGGGCTGGAGAGTGTCGTCGCGGTCATGCCACCACGCTCGGCGGCCCGGCTGTGCCGGCCTTGTGCGCTCGCTGTGGCTCACCTGTCAGCCCGCGCCACTGCCGGTACCAGCGGTTACCCGCTGACGCTGTCGCCGGCGGGAAGGAGGACGGTGAACTCGGTACGGCCAGGGATGCTGGCGACCTCGACCGTGCCTTCGTGGGCCTCGACCACGGCCGCCACGATCGCCAGGCCGAGGCCGGTACTGCCGGTGGCCCGGGACCGGGACACGTCGCCGCGGCTGAACCGCTCGAAGATCTCCGGCACCAGGGTCGGCGGGATGCCGGGCCCGTCGTCGGCGACGCGCAGCGCGACCTGCCCGGCACCGACCTCGGTCAGGCTGGTGGTGACCGTCGTCCCGGCCGGCGCGTGCGTCCGGGCGTTGGCGAGGAGGTTGGCGAGTACCTGGTGCAGCCGCGCCTCGTCGCCGGTCACGCCGACCGGTTCCGGCGGCAGGTCGAGGCGCCACTTGTGGTCCGGCCCGGCCGCGCGGGCGTCGCTGACGGCGTCGACCACCAGCCGGGACAGGTCCACCCGGTCCCGGGCCAGCGGCCGGCCGGAGTCGAGCTGGGCGAGCAGCAACAGGTCCTCGACCAGCGTGGTCATCCTGGCCGTCTCGGACTCGACGCGGCGCAGCGCGTACGCCACGTCGGGCGGCGGCCCGGTCTGGGCCCGCCGGGTCAGTTCGGCGTACCCGCGGATCGCCGCGAGCGGGGTGCGCAGCTCGTGGCTGGCGTCGGCGACGAACTGCCGTACCCGGGTCTCGCTGGCGTGCCGGGCGGCCAGCGCCGCCGCCACGTGGCCGAGCATCCGGTTGAGCGCCGCGCCGACCTGGCCGACCTCGGTACGCGGGTCGGTGCCGTCCGCCGGCACCCGCACGCCCAGCGCGACCTCGCCGCGGTCGAGCGGCAGTTCGGCGACCCGCCCGGCGGTGGCGGCGACCCGCCGCAGCGGCCGCAGCGTGAGCCGGATGATCACCGCGCCGGCCAGCCCGGCGACCGCCACCCCGGCGAGGGTGACACCGCCGACGACGGCCATCATCGAGTACAGCGTGTCGTGCGCGCTGCTCAGCGGCAGCCCGGTGATCAGCACGTCGCCGCCTGGCGTGCGGTGCGCGGCCAGCCGGTAGTCGCCGAGCCCGTCGAGGTGGCGGGTGTGTCCCTTGCCGTCCGCCGGCAGCGCGAGCAGCGTGCGGTAGTCGCCGGCCGGGACAGCCTGGATCCGGCCGTTGTCGCCGGAGCTGCGCAGGACCCCCGTCTCCGTCACCACGCCGCTCACCACGCGGGCGCCGAGCGTGTCGACGGCCTGGCCGGGCAGGTGCAGGAAGCCCGGCCCGTCGTCGCCCTCGGAGGCGTTCCCGCCGTGCGGCGGGCCGTTCTGGTTCGAGGGTGGCATCGCCTTGGTGAGCTGGGCGTCGACCTGCCGGATCTGGAAATGGTCCAGCGCGGCCACGGTGACTCCGCCGATGATCAGCGACACCGCCGCCACCAGCGCCAGCAGCCCGGCCAGCAGCCGGGCCCGCAGCGACCAGCCTCGCCACCAGCGGGCGAGCCGCTTCCTCACGGCGCCGGCTTCAGCACATACCCGGCTCCGCGCTTGGTGTGGATCATCGGTTCGCGGCCGGCGTCGATCTTCTTGCGCAGGTAGGAGATGTACAGCTCCACCACATTGGCCTGGCCGCCGAAGTTGTAGTTCCACACCCTGTCGAGTATCTGCGTCTTGCTCAGCACCCGGCGGGGATTGCGCATCAGGTACCGCAGCAGCTCGAACTCGGTGGCGGTGAGCTCGACAGGGTCGTCGCCGCGGCGCACCTCGTGGGTGGCCTCGTCCAGGGTGAGGTCGCCGACAACAAGTAGCGCGTCGTCGTCGCGGGCGGCGCCGAGCGCCCTGGTCCGCCGCAGCAGCGCGCGCAGCCGGGCCACGACCTCCTCCAGGCTGAACGGCTTCGTCACGTAGTCGTCGCCGCCCGCCGTCAGCCCGGCGATCCGGTCGGCGACCGCGTCCTTCGCGGTGAGGAACAGCACCGGCACGTCCGGCAGGTCGCGGTGTACCCGGCGCAGCACCTCCAGGCCGTCGATGTCCGGCAGCATCATGTCGAGCACGACCGCGTGCGGGCGGAACTCGCGGGCCGCCCGCACCGCCCCGAGGCCGTCACCTTCCGTACGCACCTGCCAGCCCTCGTAGCGGAGGGCGAGCGCGAGCAGGTCGGTCAGTGTCGCCTCGTCGTCCACGACGAGGACCCGGACAGGGCTGGTCATGCGACCAACCCTCGGCCGGCACCCTGTGCGGGGGCTGAGACTTCCCTGTGTACCGGCTGTGAAGCGCGCCCCGTGGGGGCAAGTTACTGTACGGTCATGTGGGGTCGAGTCCGAATTGTCGGGTTTGCACTAGCGCTCGTCGCCCTCCCGACCGTCACGGCCGGCTGCGACCCCGCGCCCCGGCACGCCGCCCCGACCCGGCCTGAGCACCGGCCCACGGCCCCGCCCATCCCGTCCGCCATCCCCACCAGCCAGGTCGCCGAGCAGTGGACCATGGTCCAGGCGCTCTGGTGGAACTGGGTGGCCAGGGCCGCCGCCGGCCACAGCCCGGTCACCGACCCGGACGGCCGGTACTGCGCGGTCGGTCAGCCCGGCAACCAGCTCTGGTTCCTCGCCAACGCGGCCGCCGCCAGCCACGGCGTGGTACGCCGGACCTGTACCGTCCCGACCAGCAACTGGATCCTATTTCCGCTGGTCAACCTGGCTTCCGTCGACCGCGCCAGCTGCACGGCGTTCCTCACCGGCACCCAGGGCGCCGCCACCGTCGACGGTAAGGACGTACCGGTCGCCACCGCCCGCCCCGACACCGCATTCCCGGTCGCCGGCGTGGCCGGCAACGACGTCACCCACACCACCGCGGCCGTGCAGCGGTACGGCTGCGGCCTGTGGGCCCGGCTCGACCCGTTGCCGCCCGGCAACCACACGGTGACCATCCGGGCGCACGCCGCCGGCCAGGCGGTGTCCGTCGACTACAGCCTCCGGGTCCGGTGACCCGGTACGGCAGGATGGGACGCATGACCGGAACGCTGGTGCTGCTCCGCCACGGCGAGAGCGAGTGGAACGCCAAGAACCTGTTCACCGGATGGGTGGACGTGCCGCTGTCGGCGGCCGGCGAGGCCGAGGCCCGCCGCGGCGGCGAGCTGCTACGGGACGCCGGCCTGCTGCCCGAGGTCCTGCACACGTCCCTGCTGCGCAGGGCGATCCGAACCGCCGAGATCGGCCTGGACGTGGCCGAGCGGCACTGGATCCCGGTCCGCCGGTCCTGGCGGCTGAACGAGCGGCACTACGGCGCGCTGCAGGGCAAGGACAAGAAGCAGACGCTGGAGCAGTACGGCGAGGAGCAGTTCATGCGCTGGCGCCGGTCCTACGACGTGCCGCCGCCGCCGCTGGACCGCGACGACCCCGGCCACCCCGCCCACGACCCGCGGTACGCGGTGCTCGCGCCCGACCAGTTGCCGGACACCGAGTGCCTGAAGGACGTGCTGCACCGGATGCTGCCGTACTGGCACGACGCGATCGTGCCGGACCTGCGGGCCGAGCGGACCGTGCTGGTCGCCGCGCACGGCAACTCGCTGCGCGCGCTGGTCAAGCACCTCGACGGGATCAGCGACGACGACATCGTCGGTCTGAACATCCCGACCGGCATCCCGCTGCGGTACGACCTGGACGACGACCTGCGCCCCATCACCCGGGGCGGCTTGTACCTCGACCCTGCGGCGGCGGCCGAGGCCGCAGCGAAGGTCGCCAACCAGGGCCGGTAAACGGAAATCACCGGAGACGCCCCCGGGGATCCTTCGGGGGCGCCCCCGGTGCTCGCTCGAACAGCTTACGCGCTCGACCGGCGGCGCCAGAGGGGCCGCCGGGCCGCCAGCAGCCGCCGCTACCGGGTGTGCTCGGGCCAGTCGCCGGTGGCCAGGTACACCACCCGACGCGCCACCGACACGGCGTGGTCGGCGAAGCGCTCGTAGTAGCGGCCGAGCAGCGTGATGTCGATGGCCGCCTCCATGCCGCTGTCCCAGGTCGGGCTCAGCAGCGCCTTGAACAGCCGGCGGTGCAGGCCGTCCATCACGTCATCGTCGGCCTCCAGCTCACTGGCGGCCGCCGCGTCCTGGCTGGCGATCACCGAGCCGGCCTTGGACACGATCCGCTGCGCCGTCTGGCCCATCTCCAGGATGATCGGCCTGATCGACTGGGGCACGGCGACCTGCGGGTGCCGCATCCGGGCAATCCGGGCGATGTGCGAGGCCAGGTCGCCCATCCGCTCCAGGTCGGAGGCCATCCGCAGCGACGTGACGACGATCCGCAGGTCGGTGGCGACCGGCGCCTGCAGCGCCAGCACCTCCACCGCCTTCTCGTCGGTACGCGCCCGCAGCTCGTCGATGGCCTTGTCGTTGCTGATCACCGACTCGGCCAGGTCGAGGTCCGCGTCCAGCAGCGCGGTGGTCGCCCGCGCGATCGCCGACCCGGCCAGGTTGGTCAATTCGATCAGCGACTGGCCGATCTGATCCAGCTCGTCATGGAACTCCGCTCGCATGGAACGCAGTGTGCTGGCCGGCCAGGGGGCGCGTCCATCGGGAAGGTGAACCTTGCCCTTCCGAAAGGTGAATTTCCCTGTTCGGCTTCCCGCCCCAAGTCATACTCTCGCGGGCCCGACCTAACATCGGAGCGTGACCGTGCTCTGGGGGCTGCTCGGCGGCGTGGCCGCCGGCCTGGCGCTTGGCTATGTCCTCTGGCGTGCGGCGCTACGGCCCGACCCCGAGCCGGTGACCGTCCCCGCCGCCACCGACGACAAGGCCAGCCTGGCCCGCCGCGCCATCGAGGTGATGGGCCTCGGCGTCGTCGTGGTCGACCTCACCAACGCGGCGGTGATCGCCAACCACGCCGCCGTCGACCTCGGCGTGATCGAGGATGGGCAGGTCCAGAGCGTGCTGCTCCGCCTCGTCCGCAAGGCCCGCCACGACAACACCGCGCAGGTCAGGGAGCTGGAACTGGCCGCGGACGGGCTGCCGGCCCCGGTACCGGTCCGGGCCGAGGCCCACCCGCTCGGCGCGTCCGGCCACGTCGCCCTGCTGATCGCCGACCTCACCGAGGCCCGCCGGGTCGAGGCGGTACGCCGGGACTTCGTCGCCAACGTGTCGCACGAGCTGAAGACCCCGGTCGGCGCGCTGGCCCTGCTCGCCGAGGCGGTCGTGGAGGGGTACGACAGCGACCCCGACGCGGTACGGCGGTTCGCCGAGCGGATGCGGCACGAGTCCAGCCGGCTGGCCCGGCTCGTGCAGGAGCTGATCGACCTGTCCCGGCTGCAGGGCGCCGACCCGCTGCCCGACCCGCTGCCGGTGCCCGTCGACCGCATCGTCACCGAGGTACTGGACCGCGCCCGGCTGGCCGCCGACGCCAAGAGCATCGCCCTGGTCGCCGACATCGGGTCGGGGCTCACCCTGCGCGGCAGCGAGAGCCAGCTGATCACCGCGCTCGGCGGGCTGGTCGAGAACGCCATCGCATACTCCCCGGAACACACCACGGTCAAGGTCGCCGCCCGGCTCGCCGCCAAGGACGAGCCGGAGCCGATCCGCGCGGAGGGCATCACCAAGGTGGCCACCCCCGCCGTCGACCTGTCCGTGACCGATCAGGGCATCGGCATCGCCGACAAGGACCTGGGCCGCATCTTCGAGCGGTTCTACCGCGCCGACCAGGCACGATCCCGGTCCACCGGGGGGACCGGGCTCGGCCTGGCGATCGTCAAGCACATCGCCACCAACCACGGCGGCAGCGTGCGGGTGTGGAGCGCCGAGGGCGTCGGCTCCACGTTCACCCTGCGGCTACCCGCCAACCAAGTCGCGCCCCCCGTCCCGCGGGCGGGCGTCGCTCCCGACCCCGCCGTCCCGGCGGCCGAACCGAGGGGACACGTGTGACCCGCGTACTGGTGGTCGAGGACGAGGAGTCGTTCTCCGACGCGCTGAGCTTCATGCTGCGCCGGGAGGGCTTCGAGGTCGCGGTCGCCGCGACCGGCCCCGAGGCGCTCACCGAGTTCGACCGGAACGGCGCCGACCTCGTCCTGCTCGACCTGATGCTGCCCGGCCTGTCCGGTACCGAGGTCTGCCGCAAGATCCGGCAGAGCTCCAACGTCCCGGTGATCATGCTGACCGCCCGGGACAGCGAGATCGACAAGGTCGTCGGCCTGGAACTGGGCGCCGACGACTACGTCACCAAGCCCTTCTCGTCCCGCGAACTGGTCGCCCGGATGCGCGCGGTACTGCGCCGCCGCGCCCCGGAAGAAGTCGACGTCAACCCCGGCGTCCTCGAAGCCGGCCCGGTCCGCATGGACGTCGAACGCCACGTCGTCACGGTCGGCGGCGGCCAGGTCCAGCTCCCCCTCAAGGAGTTCGAACTCCTCGAGATGTTCCTCCGCAACGCCGGCCGCGTCCTCACCCGGGGCCAACTCATCGACCGGGTCTGGGGCGCCGACTACGTCGGCGACACCAAAACCCTCGACGTCCACGTCAAGCGCCTACGAGCCAAAATAGAACCCGAACCCGCCGAACCCCGCTACCTGGTAACAGTCCGAGGCCTAGGCTACAAATACGAACCCTGACCCCGACCAGGCCTTTTGTCGCTATAGGCCGTACCCAGTGGACACCCGACGATGCAACCCCCCACGCACGCGCAACACCTTCGCCATCCCCCTTCCCGGCCTACGATCAAAACACGGGGGACAGCAGCGCGTGCCAAGGAGTACCCCCGTGCCCACGCCCACCGCGGAACCACTACGCCGTCCGCATGCTCCGCCTCGAAGCCAAACGCCGCACCCAGGGCGAAGAGGCCCTCCACCGCACCGACCTCCAACGCCTCACCACCTGGAAGCGCCGAAGCCAACGCCGTAGTCCACTACGTGCCACAAACCACCCAAGGCTTCTACTACGTCCCCCGCCGGCCCCAGGTCGACACCGACCTGATCCGAGTCCCGACGTTCAGACTCACCTCCACCCAACTCGCCCTACTCGAGTAGCTGTAGAAGACTGACGCACGGGTTGAATGTAGTGGCCGGGATGGGCAGCGGAGTTGGCAGAGGCGCGCCATGGAGAGAGCAGGCGCTGTGATTAGCACCTGGGCTGGGCTGGCCAGCGAATCCGACGACCGCAGCCTGGTGTCTCCTGCCCTGCGCTCCCACGCCCGTAATGGCCATGCTATGCGGCGGGGGCCCAGCCATTCCGGTATTCGTTGTCGGTGGGGATCAGCGCCTTGAGCATGGCTGTGAGTTCGTGCCTTTCCTGCTGCAGGACGGGCACCAGCGAACGCGGGCCACCTGGTTGGGGAGGGGAAGATCGGCCAGGAGGTCTCGCATGGAGAAAGGTGTCGCGAGCCAGCTCATGAGAGCGCGTAGGTCGTCTGCTTTGGCATCCCCGGACGGTAGTTGCCAGGGGTTGACGAGGTACTCGGTGCCGTCGCGGTCCAGGGCATGATGGAGGGCGGCTCGGCGCACCAGGCAGGGGTAGCAGTACCCGCAATGATAGGGGTCGTCGTGCTTTCGTTTGATCGGTGGGTGTGCGCAGCTAACGGTGTGGACGAGGACTTCGGCAGGGAGGCCGGCGTCAATAGCGCGCTGGCAGACCTGACCTTTGGTGAGTTCGAGATATGGGTTGATCACCGTGATCCTCTCACCGCCGACCGCGGCGATGAGCTGATTGATCAGCTTCAGCGTGGTGGGGTGGACGGAACGGGTGGAGCATGCTGCCGGCCTGGCTGCGGTGAGCGGCGGATTGATCGCTAGTTGTGCTGCCCATGGAGGTTGAGTCGGGGGCGACACGGCTGGATGGTCTTGCTGTGAGGGAGGGCCTCCGGGTTCGGTGTGAATCACCACAGACACGCCGAACCGATGGAGGCCCTCATGGCACACCGTAATGCCCCGTTGACCGAGACCGGCAGGCTGCGTTTGGCCCGGTGTGTGGTGGAGGAGGGCTGGTCGCCTGCTCGGGCGGCGGAGCGGTTCCAGGTGGCTGTCACGACGGCCCGTCGGTGGGCGGGCC
>JBJMIH010000282.1:0-9911 GCA_045806985.1 Mycobacteriales bacterium
AGCAGGTTCTTGGTCTGCTGGTAGTGGTCGAGCATCATCCGGTGGTTCTCCCGGCCGATGCCGGACTGCTTGTACCCGCCGAACGCGGCGTGCGCGGGGTAGGCGTGGTAGCAGTTCGTCCACACCCGACCGGCCTGGATGGCGCGCCCGGCCCGGTACGCGGTGTTCATGTCCCGGGTCCAGACGCCGGCGCCGAGCCCGTACAGCGTGTCGTTGGCGGTCTTGATCGCGTCGGCGAAGTCGGCGAACGCCGTCACCGACACGACCGGCCCGAAGATCTCCTCCTGGAAGATCCGCATCGAGTTGTCGCCCTCGAAGATCGTCGGCGCGACGTAGTACCCGCCGGACAGGTCGCCGCCGAGGTCGACGCGCTCGCCGCCGGTCAGCACCTTCGCGCCCTCCTGCCGGCCGATGTCCAGGTAGGACATGATCTTTTCGAGCTGGTCGTTGGACGCCTGCGCGCCGAGCATGGTGTCGGTGTCCAGCGGGTCGCCCTGCCGGATCGCCTCGGTGCGGGCCACGCACGCCGCCAGGAAGTCCGAGTAGTGGCCGGCCTGGATCAGCGCGCGGGACGGGCAGGTGCACACCTCGCCCTGGTTGAGCGCGAACATGGTGAAGCCCTCGAGCGCCTTGTCGTAGAAGGCGTCGTCGGCGGCGCTGACGTCGTCGAAGAACAGGTTCGGGCTCTTGCCGCCCAGCTCCAGGGTGACCGGACGCAGGTGCTCGCTGGCGTACTGCATGATGAGCCGGCCGGTGGTGGTCTCGCCGGTGAACGCCACCTTCGCCACCCGGGCGCTCGAGGCCAGCGGCTTGCCGGCCTCGAACCCGAAGCCGTTGACGATGTTCACCACGCCGGGCGGCAGCAGGTCGGCGACCAGCTTCATCCACACGTGCAGGGAGGCCGGGGTCTGCTCGGCCGGCTTGATGACGACCGCGTTGCCGGCGGCCAGCGCCGGGGCGAGCTTCCAGGCGGCCATCAGGATCGGGAAGTTCCACGGGATGATCTGGCCGACCACGCCGAGCGGCTCGTGGAAGTGGTACGCCACGGTGTCGGCGTCGATCTCGGCGATCGAGCCCTCCTGCGCCCTGATCGCGCCGGCGAAGTACCGGAAGTGGTCGATCGCGAGCGGGATGTCGGCGGCCAGCGCCTCCCGGATCGGCTTGCCGTTCTCCCAGACCTCGGCGACGGCGAGGGACTCGAGGTTCTGCTCCATCCGGTCGGCGATGCGGTTGAGCAGGTTCGCGCGCTCGGTGGCGGAGGTCTGTGCCCAGGTCGGCGCGGCGCCGTGCGCGGCGTCGAGTGCCCTGTCGACGTCCTCGGCGGTGCCGCGGGCGATCTCGGTGAAGGGCTGCCCGGTGACGGGGGTCGGATTCTCGAAGTACTGCCCGCGGGCCGGCGGCACGTAGTCGCCGCCGATCCAGTGGTCGTACCGGTCCTGGTAGGACACGAGTGCGCCGTCCTGACCGGGTGCTGCGTAGCGGGCCATGTGTGCGTACCTCCCCGGTGGGAAGAGGAATGCGGGATGGCCCGGACGCTAGCCGCGCCGACGTTGCCGGAAGGTTGCGCGAACGTGGGCCGGCAGGCCGTACTCGGCGTCCAGCTCGCCGACCCGCTCGGCGGCGAGCCGGCCGCGCGGGGAATCGGCCGGCAGCGTGGCGGCGAGGGCCTGCCACGCCGGCAGGTCGTCGAAGCCCCACGGCTCCCTCGTCCACGCCTCCAGCAGGCCCGCGTCACCGGCGGCCAGCAGCCCGGCACGCAGGTCGCTGTCCACCCGCCGGCGCAGCCGTACCACGCCGGGCGCGTCCGAGCCGGGCAGCAGCGGGCCGCGGTAGGCGGCCAGCGCGGCGGTCGCGCTGCCGTGTTCGAGCCAGCGGGTGACGGCCTGGAAGTCGGCGTCCACCGGCACCCGCAGCCGGTACGGCCGGGAGTCCAGCGTCGCCGGCCCGAGCAGGTGCCGCAGCCGGGCCAGCTCGGCGCGCAGGGTGACCGGGCTGACCTTCCGGTCCCCGTAAAGCTGGAGGCCGAGCTGGTCGCCGGTGAGCCCGTCCGGGTGGGCCGCCAGCAGCACCGCGATCTCGCTGTGCCGGTGGCCGAGCCGCAGCCGCCGCCCGCCGGCCGACCACAGGGCCTCGTCGTGGCCGAGCGCGACCAGCCGGGGCGTGGTGTCGAGCGACCTGCCGGCGCCGAGCACGGCCGCCAGGTGCGCCTCGGCGGCCCTGGCGGTGGCCTGGATGAGGGCCAGGCTGTGCGGGTTGGCGAGGTTGTCGCCGCCGGTGATGTCGACGGCGCCGAGCGGGCGGCCGGTACGCGGGTCGTGGATGGGTGCCGCCGCGCAGGTCCACGCCTGGACCGGCCGGCTGAAGTGCTCGGTCGCGAAGATCTGCACCGGGTGGTCGACGGCCAGCGCGGTACCGGGGGCGTTGGTGCCCGCGTGCGACTCGTCCCACCGCGCGCCGGCGACGAAGTTCATCCGGTCGGCCCGCCGCCGTACCGTCCGCGGGCCCTCCACCCACAGCAGCCGGCCGTCGGCGTCGCAGATGGCGACCAGGTGCCGGCCGTCCTCGGCGAACGTGCCCAGCAGCTCCCGGAACAGCGGCACCACCAGCGCGAGCGGGTGTCCTGAGCGGTACTCGTCCAGCTCGGTGTCGTCGAGCACGAGCGGTGCGGTGGTCTCCGGGTCGACGTGCGCGGTGGCCGAGCGCCGCCAGGAGGCGGCGACGACGTCCCGGACCGGCGCGGCGACCGTCCCGCCGCGCGTCGCGAGGAACGCCTCGTGGGCGCGCCGCACCGCGCGGATCCGCTCGGCGGGATCAGCGTCGGCCTCGAGCGCGAGCCACGAATTGGCCACAGTGAGGCAATCCTCACCCCCCGGAGTCGGGGGGGCAACGCCGCTATGCGCCCGGTATGCGGGTCACGGGAAACCTATGTCCGGAACGCCGTTTATCAGCGGGTATAGGGGGTACGACTGGGTACCCCCAATGCACTCGTGTCACTCCTGCTTCTTCCCCGGAGGCTCCACATGCACAGGTTCAGACCAACCGGCACCGCGCTAGCGTTCGCGGCCGGCGCCGCGGTCGTCGCGTTCGGCGCGCCGCCGGCGCTGGCCGCTCCCGCCGACACCGGACCCGCCGCGTCGTCGAGCTGGTCGGCCGATCTCACCAGGGCGGGCGCCAGCGAGGTCAACACCCACCACAGCGCGGCCGGTCTCACCGTCGCCAGCACCGGCAAGCGGCCGAGGCTGAGCGCGGACACCCGCGGCTACGCGCTGGACCTGCTGCCCGCGCACGCGGTGGGCCAGCCCGTCGACCAGGTCTCCGTCGACCTGACGGCGCGGGTGCCGGCCGGCGCCGGCGTCACCGTCGAGGTGCGTGGCGAGGCCGGCGACGACGCCGCCTGGACCGAGTGGCGGGAAGCGACCCCGGGTACCCCGGCCGCCCTGCCCTCGGCCGTGCGGACCGTCCAGGCCCGGATCACCTTGCGTTCCGCGCCCGGCGGCGGGAAGCCGGTCGTGTCCGGCCTGCGGCTGACCGCCTCGTCGGCCGCGGGTGTGCGGGCCGCCACCACCGTCCAGCCGATGACGGTGAGCTCCCGGGTCTTCGCCACCCGCGAGGGCCTGGTCGGCGGGACCACCGCGAACGGGCACGTGATCAAGTCCCGTGACCACTTCGTCGCGCTGCCGTCCGGCCGCGCGCTGTCGCCGAACGGCTCGTCGCAGTACTCGGTGCGGGTCTGCAACCCGAACAACGGCCGCTGCGAGACCGCGCCGGTGTGGGACATCGGCCCGTGGAACACCAAGGACGACTACTGGAACCCGTCCTCGGTCCGGCAGATGTGGAAGGACCTGCCGCAGGGCCGGCCGGAGGCGCAGGCCGCGTACCAGAACGGCTACAACGGCGGCAAGGACGAGTTCGGCCGGAAGGTCGCCAACCCGGCCGGCATCGACCTGGCCGACGGGACGTTCTGGGACGGTCTCGGGATGACCGACAACGGCTGGGTCGACGTCACCTACCTGTGGACGGGCGGCTCGCAGAGCTGGCCGACGGTCCGGCAGGGCGACGCGGGCGAGCGGGTGAAGTCGGTGCAGTACCTGCTCAACCAGCACGGCGCCAGCCTCAGCGTGGACGGTTCGTTCGGGCCGGCCACCACGGCGGCGGTGACCTCGTTCCAGAGCGCGCACGGGCTCACCGCGGACGGGATCGTGGGTGGCCAAACGTGGCCGGCGCTCATTGTCACCGTGAGCCAGGGAAGTACCGGGAACGCGGTCCGCGCGGTGCAGAGTCAATTGACTGCGCACGGTTACGCAACGACTGTGGACGGTAACTTCGGGAGTGGTACCGCCTCGAGTGTGCGGGCTTTCCAGAGTGCCCGCGGGCTGTCGGTCGACGGCGTCGTCGGGCCGATGACCTGGCAGGCTCTCGTTTCGTAGAACCTCGTGACCAGGCGAGGGTGGCTGAGTGCAAATGCTCAGCCACCCTCCGTCGTCGAATCGGTTGTCCGACCATTCGATTGAAGCGAGAGAGGCTCTGAGAATACTTGCTGGTTATCTCTCTTTCGGTTCTTGACCGCCTTTCGTAGCCCTAGTAAGAATGCCAACGCCGATCGTGCGAGCAGGGGCTTACATCGGCAAAGTTGCACGCTGACGGGGGGAAGGGGCGCCAGCGTGCGCGCATCACAAGGGCCCTGGTGTGGCGACTTCCGGAAACTGAATTTAATTTTCGCCGGGGTGGGGGGACATGAACTTTCTTAACCGGTCCGTACGCATCCGGATCGTGGCGCTCGTGGCCCTGCCGCTCGCGGCGTTGATCGTCCTGTACATCATCCTGGCGGCGGCCCGCGTCAAGCAGAGCTACTTCCTCTCGCAGGTCAAGGGCGAGCAGGACGACGTGGCCCGGCCGGTCGCCGCGGCGATGAGCCAGATCCAGACCGAGCGCCACCTCACGCAGATCTGGCTGGGCAGCCAGGGCACCGCGATCCCGGCCGCCCAGATGAAGGCCCAGCGCGCCAAGACCGACAAGGCGCTCCGGGACGCCAAGGCCTCGACCGAGTCAAAGAAGGCGGAGCGCCGGCAGGACTCCATCGAGAGGCAGAAGCTGGACGACTTCTACCAGCAGGGCGCCAACCTCCCGCAACTGCGGGCCGAGATCGACGGGCTGGCCATCAGCCGCCCGGAGGCGCTCGACGCGTACAGCAAGATGACCTCCCCGGTGCTGGCGGCCTACGACGCCGAGACCGTCCGCATCCCCGACGCCACGCTGAACAAGACCGGCCACGCCCTGGTCAAGTACGTGCAGTCGATGGAGATGCTCCGCCGCGAGGACGCCATGCTGTCCGGCGCCCTGATCAGCGGCAGGTTCACCACCCAGGACCGTTCCGACTTCGTGCTGCTCGTCGGGTCCCGGCGGCGGACCTGGGAAGAGACCAGCAACCAGCTCGTGTCCTCGACGCATAACGAGATGGAGCGGATCTCCAACTCCCCGGAGTACCAGAGCCTGGTCGACATGGAGAACGAGATCATCTCCAGCACCAGCTCGTCGGAGAAGCCGCCGTTCAGCCTCGCCCAGTGGTCGCCCGCCACGATCAAGGTCCTGCAGTCCATGGCGCCCACCGCCAACACCGTGGCCAACCAGGTCAAGAACAGGGCCAGCCAGCTGTCCGACTCGGTGTTCCAGAGCCTGCTGGTCGTCGGCGGCCTCGGCCTGCTCGTCGTGATCGCGGCCAGCGCCGGCTCGGTGCTGCTCGGCCGCCGCCTCGCCCGGCAGCTCGCCGACCTGCGGAACCTGGCCACCACCACGGCCGACCGGGACCTGCCGATGGTGGTCGACCGGCTGCAACGCGGCGAGGACGTCGACGTCGCCAGGGAGGTGCCACCCCGGTCGTACCACACCGACGAGATCGGCGAGGTCGAGCGGGCGTTCGACTTCATGCGCCGTACCGCCATCGGCTCCACCGTCGACCAGGCCAAGCTGCGCCGCGGCGTCAGCGAGGTGTTCCGCAACCTGGCCCAGCGCAACCAGTCGCTGCTGCACCGCCAGCTCAACCTGCTCGACAACATGGAGCGGCGGGCCACCGAGCCGGACGCGCTGGAGGACCTCTTCCGGCTCGACCACCTCACCACCCGCATGCGCCGGCACGCGGAAGGCCTGATCATCCTGTCCGGCGCCAGCCCGGGCCGCGGCTGGCGCAAGCCGGTCCGGTTCGTGGACGTGCTGCGCGGCGCCGTCGCCGAGGTGGAGGACTACACCCGGGTCACCGTGCTCACACCGAGCACCGCCTCGCTGGCCGGCCCCGCCGTCGCCGACGTGCTGCACCTGATCGCCGAACTGGTGGAGAACGCCACCGTGTTCTCGCCGCCGAACACGCCGGTACACGTGCGCGGTGACCTCGTCGGCACCGGCTTCGCCATCGAGGTCGAGGACCGCGGGCTCGGCATCAGCGAGCAGCACCGGGCCGCGATCAACGCGCGGCTGGCCGACCCGCCCGAGTTCGACCTGTCCGACAGCGACCGGCTCGGCCTGTTCGTCGTCGGCCAGCTCGCGGCCCGGCACAACATCAGGGTCTCGCTCAACCCGTCGGCGTACGGCGGCGTCACCGCGATCGTCCTGATCCCCAAGGAACTGGTCGCGGAGGACGGCCAGCTGCCGGCCGGCAGCGGCCACCGGGACGGCGCCGAGGTGGGGATGCTGGACGCGCCGGTCCCGCCGGCCAGCCGGCCCGCGCTGCTCGGTGGCACCGCCACCAACGGCACCGCGCACCCGACCATGGCGCACCCGAACATTGCGCACCCGGACATGGCGCACCCGCAGCCGCCGCACCCCGGCCCGGTCGAGGAGCGGCTGCCGCGCGAGCCCGGCTTCCTGCCGGAACCGCCGCCACCGGCCATCCCGCCGCAGGCGCCGCCGCCCGTCGCGCCGCCGGCCGCACCGGTCGGCCAGCAGGCTCCGCCGCCGGTGTACGCGCCGCAACCGCCGGTCGCCGCCGGGCCGCCGCCGGTACTGGAGCCGGACCCGGAGAGCCTGCCCGCCGGGCCGTGGCGGGACTGGTGGCAGCCGCCGACCGCGGCCGAGTCCAACCCGCCGCCCTGGGCGGCGGACTGGCCGGCGAACGGCGAAGTGGTCGAGGACATGTACGAGGGCCTGCCCCGGCGGATCCGGCAGGCCAACCTGGCACCCCAGCTCGCCGAGGAAGATCTCCGCAACCGGCGGGATGAGGGGGCACCATTGGCGGAGCGCTCGCCGGAGGAGGCGCGCTCGCTGGTCACCGCCTTCCGTTTCGGCTGGCGGCAGGGAAGCGCGGGCGGACTGACCGCGCCCGGTGTCACGGATGACGTGGCACAGGAGGGGGATGAGGAATGAACCAGCGGACCGTGGCCAACAGCAACCTGAACTGGTTGCTGGATGACCTGGTGAACCGAGTGGGGCCGGTGGACAAGGCGGTGATCCTCTCCGAGGACGGCCTGGCCATCGGCGCGTCCAGGGAGCTCAACCGCGAGGACGCCGAGCACCTGTCGGCGATGGCGGCGGGCTTCCAGAGCCTGGCTCGCGGGGTCGGCCGGCACTTCAGGGGTGGGGCGGTACGGCAGACCATCATCGAGATGGAAGGCGCGTTCCTGTTCGTCGCCGCGGCCGGCAAGGGCACCTGCCTCGCCGTACTCGCCGACGCGGAAGCCGACGCCGGCCTGGTCGCGTACGAGATGGCAGTACTGGTCAAGCGGGTGGGGGAGCACCTCGCGACGCACCCACGACCGTTGTTCACCGCGAATCCGATGTCCTGAGAGGACCGACGATGAGCCCCCAGGAAAGGTGGCTCGACGAGGCCGCTGGGCCCGTCGTCCGCCCCTATGCCGTCACCAGAGGCCGTACCAGGCCCACCGGGGAGGCGTTCGACCTGATCGCGGTCGTCGTCGCCACCGGCTCAGGCGCGGCGGGTCTCGCCGGCCTGGACGGGCTCGGTCCCGAGCACCTGACGTTGTTGCGGTGGTGCCGGCAGCCGACGTTCGTCGCGGACCTGTCCGCCGACCTCGACCTGCCTCTCGGCGTCATCCGGATCCTGCTCGCCGACCTCCGGGAGCGCGGGCTGGTGCTCGTGCAGAGCCCGCCGTCCCGGCACCAGCAGCCTGACGCGGACATATTGAAGGAAGTGCTTAATGGCCTACGGGCGCTATGACCATGACGGCTACGAGGCCGATCAGATGCCGACAGCCATCAAGATCCTCATCGCCGGGGGGTTCGGCGTAGGCAAGACCACCATGGTGGGCGCGGTCAGCGAGATCAGAACGCTGAACACCGAAGCGCCGCTCACCGCCGAGTCGATCGGGGTCGACGACACGGTCGGCGTCGAGCACAAGACCACCACCACGGTGGCCATGGACTTCGGGCGGATCACGCTGCACGACGACCTGGTGCTGTACCTGTTCGGGACGCCGGGGCAGCGGCGGTTCTGGTTCATGTGGGACGAGCTGGCGATGGGCGCGGTGGGGGCCGTCGTCCTCGCCGACACCCGCCGGCTCACCGCGTGCTTCCCGTCCGTGGACTACTTCGAGCAGCGGCGCATCCCGTTCGTCGTGGCCGTGAACTGCTTCGACGGGGCCCGCCGGCACGATCCCAACCACGTGCGCACCGCGCTGGACCTTGACCCTGCGGTCCCGGTGGTGCTCTGCGACGCCCGCCGGCGGGACTCGGCCAAGGCCGTGCTCATCACGCTGGTGGAGCGGGCCCTGCGGCTGCTGCAGAAGGCGCCGGCATAGCGAGGGTCGTGGCCGGGGAAGGGTTTGACAACCCCAGTGGCGTATCCCCGGCCACGACCGCTGTTCCCCGCCCCCGGAGCGGGGCGTCCGCTGCTCAGCCCTGGCGGAGCCGCTTGCGGTACGCGCTGGTGGCCGGCAGGAACATCAGCACGATGGCGACCGCGCCGACCACCACCGAGATCCAGTCCAGGCCCTTCGCGAGACCAGGGCACGTGTCGGTGGCCTCGCGCCACGCCAGTCCCCCGTAGCTGAGCAGCACCAGCGTCAGGACGATCCGCGCCCACAGCGCGGCCTTCCTGGCCAGCAGCGTGAACAGCGCCACGATGACGGCCAGCCCGAGCCCGATGATCGCGCGGCCCTTGAGCGTCGAGTAGGCGTCGTCGACGAGCGCGTCGTACACGGCGCCGCGGGGGAGCTGGCCGCGCAGGAACGACTTGCCCTGGGTGAAGATCACTACCGCGCTCAGCACCCCGAGCGCGGCGGTGAGCGCCGCGAGCACGACGGCGCCCGTCAGCGTCAGGGGGCGCTCGGGCCCGGAGGCCTCCACCGGCAGGCCGTGCCGCTGCTGCGGACCGGCGGCAGCCGTCGTGCGTTCGTACGAACTCATGCGGGTAACTCCTTGGATGTGGATGAGACAGCGGAGTCTGTCCGGACCCGCCACACAGCCGGCCACACCCGCGCCACACCGCGGCGCCGGAAAATCGGGTATGCAGTACCCGTGAAGTTCGGCGTGCTCGGACCGCTGGCGGTGTGGACCCCCGCCGGCGAGAAGGTGATCCTGCGCAGCCGCCACCAGCGCACGCTGATGGCGGTGACGCTGTTCCGGGCCAACCAGCCGGTGCCGGTCGACCAGCTGGTGGAGGCGCTGTGGGCCGGCGCGCCGCCCGCGTCGTACCTGTCCAATCTGCACACCTACGTGTCGCGCCTGCGCGAGCTGGTCGGCCAGGACCGGCTCGACCACCTCGACGGCTGCTACGTGCTGCGCGTCGAGCCTGACGAGCTGGACCTGCTGGTCTTCGCCAGCGAGGCCGCCGCCGGCCGGAAGGCGATGGCCGCCGGCGACCCGGCGCGGGCGGTCGGCCACCTCCGCCGCGCGCTCGCCCAGTGGCGCGGCCCGCACCCGCTGCCGGAACTGTCGCTGCCGCTGCTCGAACCCGACCTGGCCCG
>JBJMIH010000283.1:0-11014 GCA_045806985.1 Mycobacteriales bacterium
ATGGTTGTCTCGGCGGTCATGGCGGAGGGGAAACGCCCGGTCCCTTTCCGAACCCGGAAGCTAAGCCCTCCAGCGCCGATGGTACTGCACACGGGAGTGTGTGGGAGAGTAGGACACCGCCGGACTCAACGTGAAGACGTCGAGGGTCACTCTTGAAAGGGTGACCCTCGACGCATGTCTGGGTTTCTTATGCATTATCGAGGGGAGAATGGCGGCCATGCCGGCTCATTCCGGAGGTCCTCGTCGCCGTCCCGGCGGCCAGGCAGGCGGCCAGCGCGGTGGTTTCCCGCGCGGCGCCCAGGGCGGGGGCAAGGGGAAGGCCGGCGGCTGGCAGCCCCGCGGTGAAGACCGGTTCGGCAAGCCACGCCGCGACCCCCGAACCGGCGGAAGCACCGGCGCCGGTGGCCGAGGTACCGGTGCGCCCGGAGGTAGCGGCAATACCGGCGGCACCGGCGGCAGTGGCGCGAACCGCGATCGTGGTGCCAGCTTCGGCGGTGCCGGTCGCAACTCCGCGAGCGGACGGGACCGCCGCGACCGCGCCCCCGGCAGCAGCGGTGGCACTGGGCGCGACCGGCGCGACCGTGACAGCGGCTTTGGCGGTAGCGGCGGAGCCGGTCGGGACCGGCGGGACCGCGGCGCTGGCTATGGCGGCGCTGGTGGCAGCGCGGCCGGACGGGATCGCCGGGAAAGCGACAGCGGTTACGGCGGAGCCGGCCGCGATCGCCGGGACCGCGGCGCAGGCTTCGGCGGTGCCGGCGGTGCCGGCGGTGCCGGCGGTGCCGGCGGCAGCGGTGGCACTGGGCGCGACCGGCGCGACCGTGACAGCGGCTTTGGCGGTAGCGGCGGAGCCGGTCGGGACCGGCGGGACCGCGGCGCTGGCTATGGCGGCGCTGGTGGCAGCGCGGCCGGACGGGATCGCCGGGAAAGCGACAGCGGTTACGGCGGAACTGGCCGGGACCGGCGGGATCGCGGCGCAGGCTTCGGCGGTGCCGGTGGTACCGGTGGAGCTGGGCGGGACCGTGGTGCGGGCTTCAGCGGTGCCGGCGGCAGCGGTGGCGGCGGTGCAGCTGGGCGCGACCGGCGCGACCGTGACGGCGGCTTTGGCGGTAGCGGCGGCGCGGGCCGGGACCGGCGGGATCGTGGGACTGGCTTCGGCGGTGCCGGTGGTACCGGTGGAGCTGGGCGAGAGCGCGGCGCTGGCTTCGGCGGTGGTGCTGGTGGAGCTGGGCGGGACCGGCGGGACCGTGATGGCGGGTTTGGCGGTGCTGCTGGTAGCGCTGCTCGGCGGGATCGTGGGGCCGGCTTCGGTGGTAGTGGCGGCGGCCCCGGGCGGGATCGTCCGGAGCGTGGCGGCGCTGGCCGTGGCGGTACCGGTGCGGGCTCGGGTAGGGACGCCCGCGACCGTAGGGACGGGCCTCCTGGTGGGCGTCAGCGGCCGGTAGCGCGACCGGACCGGCCGGGTCCGCGGAGCGGGCGGGACGAGACGGTGGCGGCGGCACCGCAGGGGCCGGAGCTTCCGGCCGATCTCGACTACGCCGACCTGGACGCCGACATCCGGCGGGAGATGCGGTCGCTGTCGAAGCAGACCGCCGAAACTGTGGGTAAGCACCTGCTCGCGGCCGGGATGCTGCTGGAGGACGATCCGGAGGCCGCGCTGGAGCACGCCAGGGCCGCCCGGGCCAGGGCGTCGCGGATCGGCGTGGTCAGGGAGACCGTCGGGTACGTCGCGTACGCCGCCGGCGAGTGGGCCGAGGCGCTGTCCGACCTGCGCGCGGCCAAGCGGATCACCGGTTCGTCGGAGTACCTGCCGGTGATCGCCGACTGCGAGCGCGCGCTGGGCCGGCCCGAGCGGGCCCTTGATCTCGCCAGGTCACCGGAGGCCGACAAGCTGTCACCGGCCGAGCAGGCGGAGATGCTGATCGTGTCCGCCGGCGCCCGCCGCGACATGGACCAGCTTCCCGCCGCGATCGCCCTGCTCAGGCCGGTCGCGACCGGCAAGGTCGAGGGTCCGTGGGTGGCCAGGGTGCAGTACGCGTACGCCGACGCCCTGCTCGCCGCCGGCCAGCCGGACGAGGCGGCGCGCTGGTTCGGCGCCGCCGCCGAGAACGACGAGGACGAGGAGACCGACGCCGCCGAACGCCTGGCCGAGATGCTGGACTCCGGCGACCTGGACGCGCCCGGCCTGGAACCCCCGGCCCTCGATACGCCAGACGAGTCAGACGAGTCTGACCAGCCTGAAGGGGAATGATCGGGGCACTGCCGGGCTTTGCCCCACGTGTCACGATGGTGGGAGGCACGAAGGAGGCGCGTGATGAACGAAAATCCCGAGCTACCCGGCGGCCGACCCGCGGGCGACGTCTACGACTGGTACCACCGAGGCGTCGCCCTTCTCGACGAAGGCAACGCCGCCGCGGCCGCGCAGGTCCTCTCGCACGCGCGAGCCGCCGCCCCCGACTCCCGCATGGTGTGCGAGGCCCTCGGCCGGGCCCTGTACGGCGCGGGCCGGTACGCGGAGGCCGCGGAGAGCTTCGCCTGGATCATCGAGATCGACCCCACCGACGACTACGCCCAGTTCGGCCTCGGCCTGTCCGCCACCAAGACCGGCGAGTACGCCAGGGCCGTCGAACACCTCCAGATGGCGAACGTGCTGCGGCCGCAGCCGCACTACACGAGGGCGCTGCGGCGCGCGTCCCTGCTCCGCGACGCGTCCCGGGACGAGGAGCCGCGCAGGTGAGCCTGTCCTCCAGCACCGAGCCGCTGGCCAGCCGGTACGACGTCGCCCTGCTCGACCTGGACGGCGTCGTGTACCTGTCCGGCCAGGCCATTCCCGGCGCCCCCGACGCGCTCGCCGCCGCCCGCCGGGCCGGTATGCGCCTCGGCTACGTCACCAACAACGCCTCCCGCCGTCCCCGTACCGTCGCCGAGCTGCTCACCCGGCTCGGCGTCCCCGCCACCACGGACGAGGTGGTCACCTCCGCGCAGGCCGCCTGCCACCTGCTCGCCGAGCAGCTGCCGGCCGGCGCGCGCGTCCTGGTCGTCGGCGCCGAGGCGCTCGCCGAGGAGGTCGCGCTGGTCGGCCTGACCCCGGTCAGGACGGCCGAGGGCGACCCGGCGGCAGTGGTCCAGGGGTACGGGCCCGAGGTGGGCTGGAAGGACCTCGCCGAGGCCGCCGTCGCCATCCGGCGGGGCGCCCGCTGGGTCGCCACCAACACCGACCGGACCGTGCCGTCCCCACGCGGCCCGCTGCCCGGCAACGGCGCGCTCGTCCAGGCGGTACGCCAGGCCGTCACCGTCGACCCGGTGGTGGTCGGCAAGCCCCGGCCGCGGCTGATGCGCGAGTCGGTGGAGCGCACCCGGGCCGAGCGCCCGCTCGTCGTCGGCGACCGGCTCGACACCGACATCGAGGGCGCGCACGCGGCCGGCCTGGACAGCCTGCTGGTACTCACGGGGGTGACCGTCCCCAGGGACCTGCTGGCCGCCCGGCCCGACCACCGCCCCAGCTACCTCGCCGCCGACCTGCACGGCCTGCTCGCCCCGCACCCGGAGGTACGGAACGGCCAGGTCGGCGGCTGGTCCGCCCGGCGACACGCCGGCACGCTGGAACTCGCCGGCGCCGGCGACGACCCGCTGGACGCCCTGCGTGCCCTCTGCGCGGCGGCCTGGTCGGCCGGCCCGGACGCACCGCCCCCGAACCGGGTGGAGGCCACCGGCGACCCCGCCGCCAAGGCCCTCAGCACCCTCAACCTGGCCTGAACGAGGGACCGGGTCACATCAGGGCGCGGAGTTTGAGCATGTCGCGGATGCTGGCGTTGACCTTGACCCGGCCGCCGGCCCAGGCCGACACGAAGTTCAGCTTGCCGTCCGTGAGGGCGATCAGGTCGTCGCTGGCCAGAATCAGGGAGATCTGGGCGTCCGGGTCCGGTTGGCGTACCAGGTCGGTGATCCTGCCGTCGGCCAGGCGCCCGGAGAATTCCACCTCGAGATCGGTCAACCGGCAGGCCAGCCGCCGGTTCAGGCCGGCGGCCCTGCCGCGGGCGTCGGAGCCGTCCGAACCCGCCATCCGGTCCGCCAGCGTGCGCAGGGCCTGCTCGCACTCGTCGACCGTCGCCAACTTTCCACTCCTTCCCCGGGTGTGCGCGGCCGACGCTACCGCACGCGATGGTCGAGGGTCGGTAGCGTAGGGGCTGCGTACAGACCGATCTCACCACAACGGGAGGAGCGCGACGATGCGCGATGCGCTCAGGCAGTACCTCGCGATGGCCAGTGGTCTGGTCGAGGTGACCAAGAACAGGGCCACCCCGGTCGCCAGGGCACTCGTCGCCCAGGGCGAGGCCACCCGCGAGCAGGTCAGCGACCTGGTCGAGGACCTGATCACGACCAGCAAGGCCAACCGTGACGCGCTGGTCAACCTGGTCGGCTACGAGGTGGAACGCAGCCTCGGGCGGATCGGCGTCGCCAGCGCCGACGAGGTGAAGGCGCTCACCGGCCGCGTCCGCGAGCTGGAGAAGACCGTCAAGGACCTGCAGGCCAGGTCGGTCCCTCACGGTGCCGAGGCCGTTCCGGCGGTGAAGGCGCCGGCGGCGAAGAAGGCGCTGGCCGCCAAGAAGACCACCACCGCGAAGAAGGCGGACCCGAGCAAGTCCCCCGGTAAGAAGGCGGCCGGCAAGAAGTCCGCGGCGAAGAAGGCTTCGACGTGACGGACGGGTACGACCTGGGCGAGGACGAACCGGCGGGGGAGGAGTACGTCGCGGAGCCGGCGGTAGCCGCGTTGCCGGAGACCGGGGATCCGCAGGTGGACGCGGTGCTGTCGCCGCTGGCGGGGTTGCCGCGGCAGCCGGTGTCCGAGCACGTCGCCGGGTTCGAGCAGGTACACCGCGGGTTGCAGGAGGCGCTCGCCCAGGTGGAGACGGCGGAAAGCGGGGACTGAGCGGTGCCGAGGCGCCGGCTGGATGCCGAGCTGGTGCGGCGGGGCCTGGCCCGGTCCCGGGAGCAGGCCGCCGACCTGGTCAGGGCCGGCAGGGTGCGGGTGGGCGGGCAGCTGGCCCGCAAGCCCGCCTCGCAGGTCGATCCGGCCGAGCCGGTGCTGGTGGAGGAGCAGGCCGGCGAGCCGGAGTACGCCTCCCGGGGCGGCCACAAGCTGGCCGGCGCGCTGGACGCGCTGCCGGACCTGGTCGTGGCCGGCCGGCGCTGCCTGGACGCCGGCGCGTCCACCGGCGGGTTCACCGACGTGCTGCTGCGCCGGGGGGCCGCCGCGGTCGTCGCCGCCGACGTCGGGTACGGCCAGCTCGCCTGGAACCTGCGCACCGACCCCCGGGTGACGGTCCTTGACCGGACCAACGTCCGCCACCTCACCGCGGGGGACATCGGCGGGCCGGCGGACGTCACCGTGGCCGACCTGTCGTTCATCTCGCTCCGGCTGGTGCTCCCGGCGCTGGCCGCCTGCACGGCCGTGGCCGGCGGCGACCTGCTCCCGATGGTGAAGCCGCAGTTCGAGGTCGGTCGGGAGCGGCTCGGCGTGGGTGGCGTGGTGCGCGATCCGGCCGACCGGGCGGACGCGGTGCTCGCGGTGGCGGCCGCCGCGGCGGCCGCGGGCTTGGGCGTTGCTGGTATCGTCCGGAGCCCATTGCCCGGACCGTCCGGAAATGTCGAGTTCTTCCTCTGGCTCCGGCGGGACGCGCCCGGCGTGGACCCTGATCAGGTCCGTACTGTGGTGGCGGAGGAACCGTGAGCGTGCGCAAGCGAGCGAACCAGCTGGCACAGTCCGTCGCGCGAGCGGCGTGGCTGCGCGGAGCGAGGCGACGGAGTAGAGCGTGAACACAGCCCCCGAACGGGAAGCGCTGCTCGTCACCCACACCGGGCGGGAGACGATCGTGCACCGGGCGCGCGAGGTCGCCAAGCAGCTGGCCGCCGCCGGGTTCGGCCTGCGCGTGCTGGACGACGAGGCCGCCGAGCTCGGCATCGACGGGGCGGTGGCGATGCCGGAGGGCGACGCGGCTGCCGGCACCGAGCTGGTGTTCGCGCTCGGCGGGGACGGGACGTTCCTGCGCGCCGCCGAGCTGGCCCGCCCGGTCGGCGCGGCGCTGCTGGGCGTGAACCTCGGCCGGGTCGGCTTCCTCGCCGAGGCCGAGGAGGACGATCTCGACGCCACCGTGCACCAGATCGTCGCCCGGACGTACACGGTGGAGGAGCGGCTCACCCTCGACGTGACGGTGCGGCGCGCCGGCAGGCCTGCCGTCCGCGAGTGGGCCCTGAACGAGGCCAGCGTGGAAAAGGGCCACCGGGAGCGGATGCTCGAGGTGATGGCGGCGGTGGACGCGCGGCCGCTGTCCCGCTGGGGCTGCGACGGCGTCATCTTCGCCACGCCCACCGGCTCGACGGCGTACGCGTTCTCCGCCGGCGGCCCGGTCGTCTGGCCGGGCGTCGAGGCGCTGCTGATGGTGCCGATCTCGGCGCACGCGCTGTTCGCGAAGCCGCTGGTGACGGCGCCGACCGCGGTGCTCACCGTCGACGTGCTCGGCGGCGGCACGCCGCCGGCCGTGCTGTGCTGCGACGGCCGCCGCTCCCACGAGCTCGGGATCGGCGACCGCGTCGAGGTGCGGCGCGGGGCGCTGCCGGTACGGGTGGTGCGGCTGCACTACCACCCGTTCACCGACCGGCTGGTGGAGAAGTTCGCCCTGCCGGTGGCGGGATGGCGCGGCAACGGCGGCAGAAACGCCGACTGAATCGAACACACGCGCGATGCGTAAGCGGAAACCGTCGCCCTAACCGGGTATCGTCGGCGCGTGCTGGCCGAGATGCGCATCACCGGATTGGGCGTGATCGACGACGCCCTGCTGGAGTTCGGGCCGGGCCTCACCGTGCTCACCGGCGAGACCGGTGCCGGCAAGACCATGGTGGTGGCCGGGCTGGGGCTGCTGTTCGGCGGCCGGGCGGACGCCGGTCGCGTCCGTACCGGCAGCAGGCGGGCGATCGTGGAGGGCAGGCTGCTGCTCCGCGAGGACACGCCGGCGCTGCAACGGGCCGTGGAGGCCGGCGCCGAGGTGGACGACGACGGGACGCTGCTGGTGTCCCGGTCCGTCACCGCGGACGGCCGTTCCCGCGCCCACCTGGGTGGCCGCAGCGTCCCGGTCGGGCTGCTCTCGCAGCTGGCCGAGGAAGCCGTCTGCGTACACGGGCAGAACACGCAGGTGAAGCTGTTGCGCCCTGGTGAGCAGCGGGCCGCGCTGGACCGGTTCGCCGGCGAGCCGGTGCTGAAGCTGCTGGACCGGCACCGCGCGCTGTACAAGGAGTGGCAGCGGGTCGGCGCCGAGCTGGCCGAGCGCAGGGCCACCGCCCGCGAGCGCGAGCAGCAGGCCGACCTGCTGCGGCTGGGCATCGCCGAGATCGAGCAGGTCGACCCGCAGCCCGGCGAGGACGTGGCGGTCGATCAGGAGCTGTCCCGGCTGGAGCACGCGGACGCGTTGCGGGTCGCCGCGGTGACCGCGCACGCGGCGCTGCTCGGCGATCCCACCGAGAGCGACGCGCCGGACGCGGTCAGCCTGCTCGGCGCGGCCCGCACCGCGGTGAGCCAGTCCAGCGCGCACGACGAGCGGCTGGCCGAGCTGGAGCGGCGGCTGGACGAGGTCAGCTTCCTGGCCTCCGACATCGCCTCGGAGCTGGCCTCGTACGCCGAGGACCTGGACGCCGACCCGGGCCGGCTGGCCGAGTTGCAGGCCCGCAAGTCCGCGCTGGCCGGGCTGACCCGCAAGTACGCCGACACCGTGGACGCGGTGCTGGCCTGGGCCGACCAGGCCCGCGCCCAGCTGGACGCGCTGGACAGCTCGGAGGAGAAGCTGGCCGAGCTGGCCGCCCAGCGCGACGCGCTCGGCGCCGAGCTGGGCCAGCTGGCCGGCGAGCTGTCGGCGGCCCGCAAGCGGGCGGCGGCCAAGTTCGGCGAGGCCGTCACCGTGGAGCTGTCCGGGCTGGCGATGCCGCACGCGGTGGTGGAGGCGGCGGTCACCCAGGTCCCGCCGCAGGGCGACCAGCCGAGGGTGGCGGTGGACGGCACCGAGGTGGTGGTCGGCCCGGACGGCGTGGACGAGGTGGAGCTGCTGCTCACCCCGCAC
Organism: Mycobacteriales bacterium; assembly: GCA_045806985.1. Classification (GTDB taxonomy): domain Bacteria; phylum Actinomycetota; class Actinomycetes; order Mycobacteriales; family JBJMIH01; genus JBJMIH01. The sequence goes on from JBJMIH010000283.1 coordinate 8,106, forward strand.
GCGGGCGCGCCGGCCCGGCCGCTGCGGAAGGGCGCGTCCGGCGGCGAGCTGTCCCGGGTGATGCTGGCGGTCGAGGTGGTGTTCGCCGGCGCGGACGGCGTGCCGACGCTGGTCTTCGACGAAGTCGACGCCGGGGTGGGCGGCAAGGCCGCGGTGGAGGTGGGGCGCCGGCTGGCCCGGCTGGCCCGCCGCCACCAGGTACTGGTCGTCACCCACCTGCCGCAGGTGGCCGCGTACGCGGACCGTCACCTCACCGTGGTCAAGGCCGACGACGGCTTCGTCACCACCTCCGGGGTCAAGGTGCTGGAGGACCGCGAGCGGGTGCTGGAGCTGTCCCGGATGCTCGCCGGCCTGGAAGGCAGCGACTCCGCCCGCGCCCACGCCGAGGAGCTGCTCGGCACCGCCGACAACGACAAAGCCGCCTTCGCCTGACGGCGATCACCCACCGTGACGGGCATTGACGGGAGTGGCAGGTCCGCTTCCCGTACACGTTCTGTCAGGATGGGGGTGTGAAGCTCGCGACTCTGCGCCGCGGGCCGGGCGGCGGCAGAATCCCGGAAGCCTCCGGACCGGCCCGGCTCGACCGGCGCACGAAGCGGCTCACCGCGCGGCTGCGGCCCGGCGACATCGCCGTCATCGATCACGTGGACCTGGACCGGATCGCGGCGGAGGCGCTGCTGGCGTGCAAGGTGGCCGGGGTGGTGAACGTCGCGCCGTCGATCTCCGGGCGGTACCCGAACCTGGGCCCGCAGGTGCTGGTCGACGCCGGGGTGGCGTTGCTCGACGGGGTCGGCGAGGCCGTGTTCGACGAGCTGGTGGACGGCACGATCGTCCGCATCGACGGTGACACCCTGTACGTGGGCGAGACACCGATCGTCACCGGGCACGCCCAGGACAGCGAGACGGTCGCGGCGGCCATGGCGGAGGCGCGGGCCGGGCTGTCCACCCAGCTGGAGGCGTTCGCCGCCAACACGATGGAGTACCTGCGCCGGGAGCGGGACCTGCTGATCGACGGCGTGGGCGTGCCGGACGTCAGCACCAGGTTCGACGGCCGGCACGCGCTGATCGTGGTACGCGGCTACCACTACCGCGACGACCTGCGGCTGCTGCGCTCCTACATCCGGGAGTGCCGGCCGGTGCTGGTCGGGGTCGACGGCGGCGCCGACGCGCTGGTCGAGGAGGGCTACAAGCCCGACATGATCGTCGGCGACATGGACTCGGTGAGCGACCAGGTGCTGCGCAGCGGCGCCGAGGTCGTGGTGCACGCGTACCCGGACGGCACCGCGCCCGGGCTCAAGCGGGTGCAGGAGCTGAACCTCGACGCGGTGACCTTCCCGGCGGCGGCGACCAGCGAGGACATCGCGATGCTGCTGGCCGACGAGAAGGGCGCCGGCCTGATCGTGGCGGTGGGGACGCACGCCACGCTGGTGGAGTTCCTGGACAAGGGGCGGGCCGGCATGGCGAGCACGTTCCTCACCCGGCTTCGCGTGGGCAGCAAGCTGGTCGACGCCAAGGGGGTGAGCCGGCTCTACCGGCAGAACATCTCCAGCAAGGCGCTGATGGCGATGGTGGTGGCGGCGGCGCTGGCGATGAGCGCGGCCATCTACGCGTCCCTGGCCAGTCAGGCCTACCTCGACATTCTCAGAGACCAGTGGAACAGCTTCTGGTTCTGGCTCAAGGACGTTCTCCAGTGATCGACTTCAGGTACCACCTCGTCTCGCTGACCGCCGTGTTCATGGCACTCGCGATCGGCATCGTGCTCGGCACCAGCGCGCTGAACAAGCCGGTGATGCAGAACCTGCGCAGCCAGGTGCACAGCCTCACCAGCGAGAAGAACAAGCAGCGCGACCAGATCGGTAACCTGCGCGACGACATCAAGGACCACGAGCAGTTCGCCGCCGCGGTCAGCACCGTCGCGGTGGCGGGCAAGCTCACCGGCGAGCGCGTCGCGGTGGTCTCGCTGCCCGGCGCCGACAACACCCAGCGGGACAGCGTGATCGCGCTGCTGCGGGCGGCCGGCGCGACCGTGACCGCGCGGGTGAAGGTGAACGCCAAGTTCACCGACCCGGCCAGCGGCAACGACCTGAAGGACCAGGTCGTCCGGCTGCTGCCGCCGGAGGTGAAGATCCCGGAGAGCGACGACGGGGAGGCGCAGGCCGCGGCCGTGCTCGCCGGGGTGCTGCTCGACCACGGCACGTCGTCGGTGTCCGAGCCGAACCGCAACGCGTTCCTCACCAGCCTCACCACGCTCGGCATGATCGGCGTCGACGGCCAGGTCGCCAGCGGCGCGGAGGCGGCGGTACTGGTCGCCGGCGCGGCCCCGACCGGCAAGGGCGCCGACAGGCAGCTCGACCCCCAGCTCACGATCGTGCACGCGATGGAGGACCGCAACGGCCGTACCGTGCTGGCCGGGCCCACCTCCGACGGCGACTCCGACCTGGTGGGTGGCGTGCGCAAGGACCAACAACTCGGCTCCAAGGTGTCCACCGTGGACAACGTGGACTCCGCCGACGGGCAGTGCGCCACCGTGCTGGCGCTGGCGGAGCAGACCGCCGGCGGGCACGGCCACTACGGCATCGCGTCCGGCGCCCGCGGCCCCATCCCCACCCCGACCCCGTCCTCCTGACCTCGTACCCGCGGGAAGGCCCATGACGACGATCCGCCGCGCACTGCTCGCCGCCGCCGGGGCCGGCCTGGCCCGCGGCCTGCACCGACGGCTGCGCGACAACCCGCCCGACTGGCCGCTGCGGGCCAAGGACTGGGAGCGGCGCAACTTCCGCGGCGAGGCGGTCAGCCTGCTCGCCGGGCCGGCGCTGGCCGGGGCCGCCGCCCTCGCCGCCGGCGGCGCCGCGCTGTCCAGGGACGCCCAGCCGCGCCGGCTGGGTGCCGCCGCGCTGCTGCTCGGCGCC
>JBJMIH010000284.1:0-15206 GCA_045806985.1 Mycobacteriales bacterium
CACGAGGCCCGGGCGTACGGCGCGGACCTCGTGCTGCTGATCGTCGCGGCGCTGGAGCAGAACGTGCTGGGCGGCCTCCTCGACCGGATCGAGTCGCTCGGCATGACCGCGCTGGTCGAGGTGCACGACGAGGTGGAGGCCGACAGGGCGCTGGAGGCCGGCGCCAGGGTGATCGGCGTGAACGCCCGCAACCTGCACACGCTCGAGGTGGACCGGTCGGTGTTCGAGCGGGTCGCGCCGACCCTGCCCACCGAGGTGGTCAAGATCGCCGAGTCGGGCGTGCGCGGCGCCCGCGACCTCATCGCGTACGCCTCCTGCGGCGCGGACGCGGTGCTGGTGGGGGAGAGCCTGGTGCGCAACGGCGACCCCCGGCACGCGGTGGCCGAGCTGGTGACGGCCGGCTCCCACCCCGCCACCCCGCACCGGGCCGGCTGACGTGCGTACCCACCTGAGCCTTTCTCGCCCGTTGGGACCGCGATGGCGCCTGAGCTGATCCTCGCGATTCGCTGACCAGCTCAGGAGGCAATTCCATGACGACGATGCCCGACAACAGTGGGCACTACGGCCGCCACGGCGGCCGGTTCATCCCCGAGGCGCTCATCGCCGCGCTCGACGAGCTCACCGCGGCCTACGACAAGGCCCGCCACGACACCGCGTTCACCGGCCGGCTCGACCGGCTGCTGCGCGACTACGTGGGCCGCCCGACCCCGCTCACCGAGGCCGCCAACCTGGCCGCCGAGGCCGGCGGCGCGCGGATCTTCCTCAAGCGCGAGGACCTCGCCCACACCGGCTCGCACAAGCTCAACAACGCGCTCGGCCAGTGCCTGCTCGCCCAGCGGATGGGCAAGCGCAGGGTGATCGCCGAGACGGGCGCCGGCCAGCACGGCGTGGCCACCGCGACCGCCGCCGCGTACCTCGGCCTGGAGTGCACGGTGTACATGGGCGAGGAGGACACCGTCCGCCAGGCCCTGAACGTGGCCAGGATGCGGATGCTGGGCGCGACGGTGGTGCCGGTGAACGCCGGCTCCCGCACGCTCAAGGACGCCATCAACGAGGCGCTGCGGGACTGGGTGGCCACCGTCGAGCACACCCACTACGTGATCGGCTCGGTGATGGGGCCGCACCCGTACCCGATGATCGTCCGCGACCTGCAACGGGTGATCGGCGTGGAGGCCCGCGCGCAGATCATCGAGGCGACCGGCGGGCTGCCGCACACGGTGGTGGCGTGCGTGGGCGGCGGCTCGAACTCGATCGGCATCTTCCACCCGTTCCTCGACGACACGGGTGTCGCGCTGCTCGGCTGCGAGGCCGGCGGCGACGGCCTGGAGACCGGCCGGCACGCGGCCACGATCGTCGGCGGGTCGCTCGGCGTGATCCACGGGATGCGCACGTACCTGCTGCAGGACGACGACGGGCAGACGCTGCCGACGCACTCGATCTCGGCCGGCCTGGACTATCCCGGGGTCGGGCCGGAGCACGCCTGGCTGCACGACACCGGCCGGGCCGGGTACCGGTCGGTGACCGACGCGGAGGCGATGGCCGCGATGGCGCAGCTGTGCCGCACCGAGGGCATCATCCCGGCGATCGAGAGCGCCCACGCCCTGCACGGCGCCGTCCAGCTGGCCGCCACGCTGGACCGCGACGCGGTGGTGCTGGTGTGCCTGTCCGGCCGCGGCGACAAGGACATGGACACCGCTGCCCGCTACTTCGACCTGCTGGAGACGTCATGAGGGGCCTCTTCGACAAGGGCAGGCCGGTGCTGGTCGGGTACCTGCCGGCGGGCTTCCCCAGCGTGGCGGGGGCGATCGAGGCGGCGACCGCGATGGTCGAGGCCGGCGTGGAGGCGGTCGAGATCGGCCTGCCGTACTCCGACCCGACGGTGGACGGCCCGGTCATCCAGCAGGCCGTGCACCAGGCGCTGACCGGCGGCGTGCGGATCGCCGACGTGCTGGCGACGGTCGAGGCGGTGGCGGCGACCGGCGCGCCCACGCTGGTGATGACGTACTGGAATCCGGTGGACCGGTACGGCGTGGACGCCTTCGCCCGCGACCTGGCCGCGGCCGGCGGCGCGGGCCTGATCACCCCGGACCTGATCCCGGAGGAGGCCGGTGACTGGCTGGCCGCCAGCGACGCCCACGGCCTGGACCGGGTGTTCCTGGTCGCGCCCAGCTCGACCGACGCGCGGCTGAAGCTGACCACCGACGCCTGCCGCGGCTTCGTGTACGCCACGTCGGTGATGGGCGTGACCGGGGCGCGGGCCGCGACCAGCGCGCGGGCGCCGGAGCTGGTGGCCAGGGTGCGGGCGGTGACGGCGCTGCCGGTCGGCGTGGGGCTCGGTGTCAGCGACGGCGACCAGGCCGCCGAGGTGGCCGGGTACGCCGACGCGGTGATCGTCGGGTCGGCGTTCGTGCGCCGGCTGCTGGACGGCGAGGGCGCGGCCGGGGTGGCCGCGCTCGCCGCCGAGCTGGCGGACGGAATTCGCCGGGCCTGACCCGCGTGCCGTTACACGCCATTGCGTAGCGGATTAGCTACAGTCCGTACATGGTCCTTCGCGTGACGCTCGCCCTGATGTTCGTCGCGGGAGGGGTCCTGGCCGCCCTGGCCGGGATCCATCCCGCGGCCATTGTCGTGGCCGGAGCCGGCGGACTGCTCGCGTTCGCTGGGGCTCGTGTATCGCGATAGTGATGGAAGGGTGACGGAACGGACCCCCGACAAGGCGCGTCACACGTAGGGCGACGGCATGAGGAACGGGGAGACGTGCCATGAAACTTCTGAAAGTCGCGACCACCGCGACCGCTCTGTTCGCCGTCATCGCCGTGGCGGGCTGTGGGGGGACCAAGCACGCGAGCGACGACACGCCGACCACGCCGGCCACCCCGTCGACGGCGCCGGCCACACCGGCCATGCAGCCGCAGGCGGTGCCCTCGGTGCCGACCGCGCCGGTCCCGCAGGGCTTCCACCCGGTCTCGATCACCGTGGTCGGGCACATCCGGTACCTGCTCGGCGGGGTCGGGTCCAGGACCTCGCTGGCCCGCTCCACCGACAGCGGCAACACCTTCAGCGCGATCCCGGCGCCGGAAGTCCCGCTCGGAGTCAGCGCCACCGGCGACAGCAACGACAGGAACAGCGTGCACGACGTGCGATTCGCCAGCCTGCGTGACGGCTGGATGTACGGCGGCGCGCTGTACGCGACCCACGACGGCGGCGCCAACTGGCGCCCGATCGACCTCGGCGGCAGCGTGCTCGACCTCGCCGTGTCCGGCAACTCCGTGTACGCGCTGGCCGCGAACTGCGCCGCCGCGTGCAGCAACCTGCACCTGATGACCACGCTGACCACCAGCGACTCCTGGCAGGCCGTGCCCGGGCTGCAGACCGACGCCGGCATGGGGGCGCTGGCCGTCACCGGCACGGAGCGGGCCGCGATCGCCGGGCAGGCCGTCTACGAGGGCACCGGCAAGGCCTGGGCGCGGACCGGCACCATCCCCTGCCAGACCGACAGCCTGGCCGCCAGCGCGGCCGGCACCCGGCTGGTGACCTACTGCGCCGAGGGCGCGGCCGGCTCCGCCTACCTGACCGCGTACTACTCCGATGACCACGGGGCGTCCTGGCGGAAGTCCGGCGCCGCGCTGCGGGTGCCGAGCGGCCACCAGTCCGTCACGGTGGCCGGCCCGTCCACGCTGCTGGTGGCCACGTCCAACCCGGACACCGCCGGCGGCCTGTGGCGCTCCACCGACGCGGGCCAGCACTGGAACCAGGTCTCCGGCGTCAACTGGTGGTACGTGGGCGCGACCACGTCCAGCGACCTCGTCGGGGTGCCGGCCGGCGCGCCCGCCGCCTGGAGCGACAGCCACGACGGCGGCCGTACCTGGGCATCCCATCGCATCGGATAGGCCGTCGCACCGGACAGCGGGGAGGGGACTAAGGTCTCGGGGGTGACGACGAACCTCGCGTCGATCCCGAGCCCGTCCCGTGGCGTCTGGCACCTGGCCGGAATCCCGATCAGGGCGTACGCGATCTGCATCATCCTCGGCGTGATCGTGGCGGCGGTGGTCGCCGACCGCCGGTGGCGTGCCCGTGGTGGCAAGGAGGGCACGATCGCCGACGCGGCGACCGCCGCCGTGCCGCTGGGCCTGATCGGTGCCCGGCTGTACCACGTGATCACCACGCCGGAGCCGTACTGGGGCAAGAACGGCCATCCGGTCGACGCGCTCAAGATCTGGCAGGGCGGCCTCGGCATCTGGGGCGCGGTGCTCTTCGGCGCGCTCGGCGCCTGGCTGGTGTGCCGGTACAAGAAGGTGTCGTTCTGGGCGCTCGCCGACGCGGCCGCGCCCGGGATCGCGCTCGCCCAGGCCATCGGCCGCTGGGGCAACTACTTCAACCAGGAGCTGTTCGGCAAGCCGACCACGCTGCCGTGGGCGCTGAAGATCGACCCCAGCCGACCCGGCACGATCCCCGGCAAGGCGACCTACCACCCGACGTTCCTGTACGAGTCGCTGTGGTGCCTGGTCATCGCGGTGGTGCTGCTGTGGGCGGACCGTCGCTGGAAGCTGGGGCGCGGCCGGGTGTTCGCCCTGTACGTGATGCTCTACACGGCCGGCCGGGCGTATTTCGAGTACCTGCGGATCGACACCGCGCACAAGTTCCTCGGACTGCGGCTCAACGACTGGACCAGCTTCGTGCTGTTCGCCGCCGCGCTGGCGTTCTTCCTGTGGCGCAAGGGCCCGCGCGAGGAGGTCGTCGAGGGTGACGCGGCGGCGAAGGCCGCCAAGGGCGACGCGGAAGGCGCCGCGGCCACCGACGATGCCAAGGCCGACGCCAAGGCCGACGCCGAGAAGGCCGACAAGCTCGCCAAGCCCGGCAAGCCCGCCGAGGAGACCGACAAGGCCGACACCGGGGACGACAAGGCCGACAAGGCCGACACGGTCGACACGGAGAAGGCGGAGGCGGGTACGGAGGAGGCCGAGGCGACCGAGGCGGAGGCCGGCGAGGAGCCCGCCACCGAGCCCGCCGCCGAGCCCGCTGCCGAGGCCGACAACGTGGACGCCGAGAAGGCCGAGGTCGAGTCCGCGGCCGATCCGGTTACCCGGGGTGGTGAACGGGTCGTAGGGTCGGAGGGGTGAGCCCCGAGACCCCCGAACAGCGGGACCAGGCGGTAGCCGAGGAGATCTTCGACCGGCTGCCGCCTCCCGACCACCACCGCGACGTCACCGGCGGGCCGCTGCGGCCCGCCGTGTTCGGCGCCATGGACGGCCTGGTGTCGAACTTCGCGCTGATCGCGGGCGTCGCCGGGTCGAACGTGGCCGCCGGCACGGTCGCGCTCGCCGGCCTGGCCGGGCTGGTGTCCGGCGCCCTGTCGATGGCGGTCGGCGAGTACACCTCGGTGGCCTCGCAGACCGAGCTGGCCAGGGCCGAGATCGCGGTCGAGAAGCTGGAGCTGGAGCGCAACCCGCGCGAGGAGGAGAACGAGCTGGCCGCCCTGTACGTCCAGCGCGGCGTCGAGGCCCCGCTCGCCAGGGAGATCGCCCGGCAGATCTCGGCCAACAAGGACCAGGCGTGGCGCATCCACGCCCGCGAGGAGCTCGGCATCGACCCCGACGACCTGCCGTCGCCGTGGGTGGCCGCGATCTCCTCGTTCATCTTCTTCACGGTCGGCGCGGCGATCCCGCTGCTGCCATACCTGCTCGGCGCGCACGGCCTGACGATCTCGCTGCTGCTGGCCGGGGTCGGCCTGTTCGGCGCCGGCGCGATCACCTCCCGCTTCACCAACCGCAGCTGGTGGTACGCGGGCCTGCGCCAGCTGGTCCTCGGCGGCCTCGCCGCCGCCGTCACCTACGGGATCGGCCGCGCCGTGGGCACCAGCGGGCTCGGTTAGGCCACGCCGGCCGGGGCGGTCTGGATCTTCAGGGCCAGCGCGAGCAGGGCCGGGCCGTCCAGCATCGGCCGGGCCGTCGCGCCGGCCGGCATCCGGTCGGACACGTGCACGAGGACGCCGCCCGGCCGCAGCACGTCGGCGGTCGCACCGCGGCTGTTGTCGACGGCGTCGGTCCCCTGCCCGGTCCACGTCTCGGTGCCGTCCATGAGCCGCTTGTACGTCGCGCACGCGCCGGCCACGCCGCAGTCCGGCGCCCGCGCGTAGGGCTGGTCGTCGTCCGCCGCCGACGGCCTGGCCACGGTGATCGACACCTTCTCCGTGGTGCCGTCGGCGCCCAGCAGGTACTCCGCGTCGGCCTCCAGCACCGGCAGCGCGGTGAGCGCGCCGGCGGCGTTGGCGAGCTGGTCCGCGGTGAGCGAGGCGGGTTCCCGGCCGGTGGCCGCGCGGAGCAGGCCGGACACCTCGTTCTGGAGCGCCGTGGCGGACGCGGTGGTGAGGAACGTGGTCCGCAGCGGGTACCGGACGGCGCTCGTCGACACCGCTGACGGCGTGGCCGGCGGGCTGGCGGCACCGCGCGGGGAGGTCGCCGCGTGCCCGCCCCCGGACCCGCCGGCCGCCCCGACGACCACCGCGGTCGCCGATCCGGCGGCCACCAGCGCCACCGCGCCGAGCAGCGCCCGGCGCCGGCGGGTCCGCGCCTTCCAGTCCCTGGCCACCGCCTCCGCGTCGACCGTGACCGGCGGCTCATCGGCCGCCACCGCCGCCACCGCCGCCCGGGTGTCCGCCGGCAGCGTGCTCGCGGCCCGGCTGCCGAGCTGGCGGACGGCGCCGTCGCTGGTACCGAGGGCGGCCGCGGTCTGCTCCACGGTCAGTCCCAGCCCCTGCCGCAGCGCCAGCACCGCCCGCTGCCGCGGCGGCAGCGACCCCAGCGGGCCGCCGGCCTGCTCGGGGAAGTCGCCGGCCAGCCGCCTGACCACGCCGTCAGGGCCGCGCCGGCCGTACCCGCGCACCAGTGCCGCCCGGACCAGCGCGCCGGCCCGTTCCCAGTCGCCGCAGGCCAGGTAGGCGGCCCTGAGCAGGCCGGGGGAGCGGTCCGCGGCGTAGGAGCGGACGGTGTCGTCGGTCGGGCGGGGCATTCCGGGTGGTTTCCTTCCGTCTCAGACCGTGGTCCGCACGTCGGTGGCGAGCTCGAGCACCTTCGCCGCCGAGTACCGGGGCCTGCCGTTACTTCCGGCGAGGGCCGTGTCGCTCACCGCGATCTGCAGGCCGTCGGCCTTGACGACCACGGCCAGCCAGCCCGGCTGCGGGCCGGTCGCGGCCGGGTCGTACGGGTACACCCGGCTGATCGTGCCGTCCTGGTCGGTGCGGTCCACCACGCACGTGTCCGGCTCGTCGCACGGCGCCAGCAGGCTGGTCACCCCCGGCCCCGGCCGGGCGACGGTCACGTGCAGGTCCTCGGTGAAGGCGTTGCGGGTGTAGTAGGTCAGGGTCACGTCGAGCTGGGCCAGCCGGACCGACTTGGTGATGTCGTGCACCTGGCTGTCGGTGACGACCTGGCCCGACCGCGCCGGGGCGGTCAGCCGCACCATCTCGGCGGCGAGCTGCCGGGACGCCGGCGTGCTGGTGTCGTCGCTGGTCGCCTGCATCGTGTCCGACCCTCCCGGCGAGCCGGCCGTCCCGATCGGGCCGTTCATCCGGGACGCCACCTCGCCGGCCGCCATCCCGCCTGCCAGCGCCACGGCGGCCAGGGCGGCCAGGGCGGTCTGCCGCAACCGGCTCCGGTTCCGGCCGCTGACGACCACCGTGTCGACGTCGACCACCACCGGCAGGTCGTGCCCGATCACGTCGTCGAACAGCGCCCTGACCCGGGCCTCGTCCTCGTCGAAGTAGGGCTCGCCGGTCACCGCACGCCCCCGTGGACTGACGCCGCGGCCCGCACGGCGGCCAGTGCCCGTGCGGTGAGCTGGCGGACCGCCCCCGGGCTGACGCCCAGCACCTCGGCGGTCTGCTCGACGGAGAGGTCCTGGTAGAAGCGCAGCACGAGCACGGTGCGCTGGCGTGCCGGGATCGCGTCCAGCAGCCGGCGCAGCGAGTCCCGCCGCTCGACGTCGACCGCGTGGTCGGCCACGCTGGTGGTGTCCGGCCCGGCGCTGACCAGGTCGGGCAGGTGCTCGGTGACGTGCTCCCGCCGCCACGGCCGGCGCTTCTCGTCCAGCCAGACCCGAAGCAGCATCCGGTTCACGTACGCGTCCAGGTGCTCGACCCGCTGGGCCCGCCGCCACGCCACGTACAGCTTCACCATCGTGGTCGCGACCAGGTCCTGGGCCCGGTGCCAGTCCCCGCACATCAGGTAGGCGGCACGCAGCAGGTGGGGGATGCGCGCCTGCGCGTACTCGCGGAACGCCTGCTCGTCGACCGAGCGCATCCCCACCCGCCTCTCCTGAGCGCCTCTCGCCAGGGTTGACGGAGCGACCGGTCCCCGGCGTCACGGCCAGAGGCTAAGCCGTGTCTAACAGTTCCGTCACGGGCTCGGCCCTGTCGAAGGCCCGCCAGCTCCGGCCCAGGAACGGCCACAGCGTGGCGACGAGGTACAGCGCGGCGCCGGCCAGCAGCGCGCCGGTGAGGCCGAGGCCGTTCACCGCGGCCGCGCCGACCAGCCCGCCGAGCGGTATCCCGGCCCAGGCGATCGCGGTGATCGTGCCGAGCACCCTGGCCAGCAGGTGTTTCGGGATCCGCTCGAAGAACGCCGCCGCGAGCAGCGGGTTGATCCCGCCCACCCCGAGGCTGGTGAGGAACACCAGGGCGGCCGCCCACGGCAGCGAGGCGGTGCCGGCCAGGATCGCCAGCCGGGGAGCGCCGCCCAGCAGGAAGCACACCGCGAACGTGCGCCGCCGGGGCAGCTTCGGCCCGATCGCGGCCATGCCGACCGTGCCGAGCGTGGCGGCCAGCGCGGTCGCGCCCGCGATCAGGCCCACGCCGGCCGCGCTGTGGATCCGCTCCCGTGACCACAGCGGCAGCAGCACCGTGGCCAGGGCCTGGTCGATCAGGTTGGTCAGCAGGATCATCAGCGCGATCGCCCGGATCAGCGGGTTGCCCCACAGCCACGAGAAGCCGGTGCGCAGCGACGCCAGGTACCCCTCGTCCCGGTGCTCCGCCGCCGGCGCCGGCACCAGCGCCGCGATGACCACCGCCGCGAACAGGAAGGTGGCCGCGTCCACGTACAGCACCGGCGACGCCCCGTGCAGGACCACGATCAGCCCCGCCCCGACCGGCGCGCCGATCAGCGACGACAGCCGGTTCGCGCCCTCGGCCAGGCCGGCGGCCCGCTCGTCCGGGGTGCCGCCGACGACCGCCGGCAGCAGCACCTCCTTGGCGGTGTTCTCCATCGACATGGCCAGGCCCGCCACCGCGACGAGCGCGAGCAGCGCCCCGAAGTCGAGGTGGTGGCTGGAGTACAGGAACGGCACGGCGGCCACGGCCACCATCGCCACGGCGTCCGCGCACACCGACACCCGGCGCGGGCCGAGCCGGTCGATCAGCGGCCCGCCGAGCGCCTTGGCCAGCACGTACGGCGTCATCTCGGCGAACGCGACCACGCCCATCCGGGTGGCGCTGCCGGTGGTGGCGAACACGAACCACGGCAGCGCCACGCCGGTCATCCTGCTGCCGGTGCCGGACACCGCCGTGGTGGCCAGCAGCGCGGCGAAACGCGTTCTCACGCTTCCTCGCCCCGCGGGAACATCTGGTACTGCACGACGACCTGGCGGCTGCCGGCCGGCCGCTCGCCGTCGTCGGCCTTGCGGTACTCGTCCACCAGCTCCCGCATGCGGCGGCCCAGCTCGGCGGCCTCCTCCGGGTGCAGCTGGAGCCGTGTGTCACTCATGGTGAACGCGTCGTGCCAGCGAGGGTCGAGCGTGCTCAGCTCGTCCAGCGCCGCCTCCACCTGGCTGGCGTTGACCTGCCACACGGCGCGGATGTACTGCTCGCCGGCGAGCCAGTCCTCCTCGGGGGCGTCCGGCGGCAGGTCGAACCAGCTGCGCCGGTGCACGGCCCGCCACCACCGCTCGCGGCCGGTGCCCCGGCCGGTCTCCTCGGCGACGAAGCCGTACGCGGCGAGCTGACGCAGGTGGTAGCTGGTCGCGCCGGAGGACTGGCCGAGCTGCTCGGCCAGCCTGGTCGCGGTGGACGGGCCCAGCTCGCGCAGCAGCCCGAGCAGCCGCACGCGGAGCGGGTGGGCGATCCCGCGCAGGTTGCGCGGGTCGACGACAACGTGCCGTTCCGGGTCGAAGCCGGGCATGTCGGTGGCCATGACCGCAACGCTAGCTTTGCAGAGAATCCTTTGCAACTATGCCTTTGCAAAGAAGCCGTGGGTATTCAGTGACCGTTCAGCGGTCACCGGTGCGATGGCGGCATGGAGACCCCAGAACTCGACCGCCGCGGCTTCCTCCGCCACTCGCTGATCGCCACCGCCGGCCTCACCGCCGTGGTGAGCGGGCTGGAGATCGTCGAGAGCACCCCGGCGCTCGCCGCCGTCAGGAAGCCGACGATCTACAGCGACTCGGCGTGGAAGGCCAAGCCGCCCAGGCACGCCATCCCGCTCGTCAGCGGGAGACCGACGAAGATCCTCATCCACCACACCGCCACCGCCAACAGCACCAGCTACACCAAGGCGCACGCGTTCGCGCTGGCCCGCTCCATCCAGGCCGGCCACTTCGCCAACGGCTGGACCGACACCGGCCAGCACTTCACCGTCTCCCGGGGCGGGATCGTCATGGAGGGCCGGCACAACACGTTGAAGGCGCTCGCCACCCGGACCAAGCACGTGGTCGGCGCGCACTGCCCCGGCCAGAACGACCAGCTCGGCATCGAGAACGAGGGCAACTACATGCACCAGGGCCTGCGGGCCCCGCACTACAACGCCCTGATCCACCTGTGCGCGTACCTGTGCCAGCAGTACAGGATCAGCCCCAAGCACATCTACGGGCACCGCGACTTCTTCGCCACCGCCTGCCCCGGCGACGTGCTCCACAAGGCGCTCCCCAAGATCCGCAAGGACGTCGCCAAGGCGCTGTGATCCAGGTTTCGGCTGCCAAGGCGGAGGGTCGCGCCGCGTGCCGTTCTTGGCACGCGAGCGCCGTGACAACGCCGGCGGCGGGAAGCGCAGGTTTCGGCTGCCAAGGCGGAGGGTCGCGCCGCGTGCCGTTTTTGCACGCAAGCGGGCCGACAACGCCGGCAGCGGGAACCTGGGCCGGTCAGAGCGGCTCGGCGATGCAGGCGGTGCCTACCCGGACGAAGCCGAGGCGGCGGTACATCCTGGCCACGTCCTCGTCGCCGGCGGACAGGAACACCGTCTGCACGCCCCGGCCGAACGCGTCGCCCACCACCGCGGACGTGACCGCCGCAGCCAGCCCGCCGCGGCGGGCCGCCGGCAGCGTGGCCACCCCGACGATCTCGGCGACGAGGTCGACCGCCTGGTAGCTGCCCACGCAGAGCGGGCCGGTGCCGTCCCGGCCGGCGACCGCGCTGACCAGCAGGCCCCGGCGGATCCGGTCGCGCACGTGCTCGACCTGGGCGGGCGGGATCGCGGCGGCGGCCCGGTCCCGCTCGACCGTGCCGGGCTCGCCGGCGGCCGTGCCGGGCGCGGAGAAGCCCACGTCGGCCACGGCCCTGGCCGCCACCAGGTCGGGGGAGTCCGCGTCCAGCACCCGCACCGCCACCCCGTCCGGCGGCGCGACCGGCCGGAACGCGTCCAGCACCATCAGCGGGTGTTCGTGCACGTGCAGCCCGGTCGCCCTGGCCGCGCCGGCGAGTGACGGCGTCACCTCGTGCACCCATTCGAACGCCTCCGGCACCTTCAGCTCGCGCTGCCGGGCCCGTACGGCGGCCACGTCGTCGGCGCTGATCGGGTCCCGGCCGCCAAGCCGGGGGCGGGCGTAGTACGGCCAGCCCTGCCTGGCCACGAACAGGGTCAGCGGACCCAGGTCGTGCGGGTCGGCCGCGGTACGTGGCACCCCGTCGTAGAAGTTCTCCAGGGCGTCCAGGACGGCGGCGGTGTCGGTCACGCCGCCAACCTAGCCGAGCGGCCCCGCGAAGATCACCCGAATTTGCGAGCGGGACGAATGAGAAGTTCGTCACCCGAGGTCACGCCGGTTTCCCGGGAGGACACCTGGCTAACCCGCGTGTAACCTGGGGACCACTCGCCGGGCCATCGTCGTCCCTGGCTGTCCGCCGCTGACGACGAAGGGGCCTTGCCATGACCTTCTCCGCCGTCCCCTCTCCACAGGGGCTGTACGACCCCGCCCACGAGCACGACGCCTGCGGCGTCGCGTTCGTGGTGGACAGCACCGGTCGACGTTCCGCCGGCGTCCTCGCCCAGGGCCTGACCGCCCTCCGCAACATGGAGCACCGCGGCGCCGCCGGCGCCGAGCCCACCTCGGGCGACGGAGCCGGCATCCTCACCCAGGTCCCCGACGCGTTCCTGCGCGCGGTGGCGGGCTTCCCGCTGCCGCCGGCCGGGGAGTACGCCGTCGGGAACGTCTTCCTGCCCACCGACCTCGACGCCAGGCGCGCCGCCGTCGAGCTGGTCCACGCGATCGCCGCCGAGGAGGGCGTGCGGGTGCTCGGCTGGCGCGACGTGCCGGTCCGCCCGGACGGCCTGGGCGAGTCCGCGCTTCGGGTGATGCCGGCGTTCGCCCAGCTGTTCGTGACCGCCGCCACTGAGGGGGCCGCCCACGGCATGGCGCTGGAGCGGCTGGCGTACGTGCTGCGCAAGCGTGCCGAGCACGCCGCCAGGGCCGCCGGCCTGGAGCTGTACTTCCCGTCCCTGTCGACGCGGACACTGGTGTACAAGGGCATGCTCACCACCGAGCAGCTGGGCACCTTCTACCCGGACCTGGCCGACCCGCGGTTCACCTCGGCGCTGGCGCTGGTGCACTCCCGGTTCTCCACCAACACGTTCCCGGCCTGGCCGCTGGCGCACCCGTACCGGATGATCGCGCACAACGGCGAGATCAACACGATCAGGGGCAACCGCAACTGGATGCGGGCCCGTGAGGCACTGCTGTCCTCGGACCTGATTCCCGGTGACGTGCAGCGGCTGCTGCCGGTGTGCACGCCGGGCGCGTCGGACTCGGCCAGCTTCGACGAGGTGCTGGAGCTGCTGCACCTGGCCGGCGGGCGCAGCCTGCCGCACGCGGTGCTGATGATGATCCCGGAGGCGTGGGAGAACGCGCTGGACATGGACCCGGCGCGACGGGCGTTCTACGCCTTCCACGCCGCGCTGATGGAGCCGTGGGACGGCCCGGCGCTGATCACCTTCACCGACGGCACCCGGATCGGGGCGGTGCTGGACCGCAACGGGCTGCGCCCGGCCCGCTGGTGGCAGCGCGACGACGGGCTGGTCGTGGTGGCCAGCGAGGTCGGGGTGCTGGATCTGGACCCGGCCAGCATCGTGGCCAAGGGCCGGCTCTCGCCGGGGCGGATGTTCCTGGTCGACACCGAGCGTGGCCGGATCGTGGACGACAGCGAGATCAAGGCCGAGCTGGCCGCCGAGCACCCCTACGGCGACTGGCTGTACGCCGGGCAGGTGCACCTGGAGCAGCTGCCGGCACGGGAGCACGTGCTGTACGGGCACGCCAGCGTGCAGCGCCGCCAGCTCACCTTCGGCTACACCGAGGAGGAGCTGAAGATCCTGCTCGGGCCGATGGCCCGGCAGGCCGCCGAGCCGGTCGGCTCGATGGGCACCGACACCCCGCTCGCCGTGCTGTCCAAGCGGCCCAAGCTGCTGTTCGACTACTTCACCCAGCTGTTCGCCCAGGTCACCAACCCGCCGCTGGACGCGATCCGGGAGGAGATCGTCACCAGCGTCGGCAACACCATCGGCCCCGAGCAGAACCTGCTGCGGTCGGGCCCGGCGTCCTGCCGGCAGGTGGTGCTGCCCTACCCGGTGGTGGACAACGACGAGCTGGCCAAGATCATCGACATCAACGCCGACGGCGACCAGCAGGGTTTCGCCGCCGTCACCGTGTCCGGGCTGTACCGGGTCGCGGACGGCGCCGACGGCCTGCGGGACCGGCTGGACGAGATCTGCCGCGAGGTGTCCGAGGCGATCGAGGACGGCGCCCGCATCCTGGTGCTGACCGACCGCGACTCCACCGCCGACCTGGCCCCGATCCCGTCGCTGCTGCTCACCGCCGCCGTACACCACCACCTGATCCGCGAGCGCACCCGTACCAAGGTGGGCCTGATCACCGAGGCCGGCGACTGCCGGGAGGTGCACCACGCCGCGCTGCTGATCGGGTACGGCGCGACCGCGGTCAACCCGTACCTGGCGTTCGAGACGCTCGAGGACATGTGCGCCGAGGGTCTCCTCGACCTGCCCGCCGACGTCGCCATCCGCAACTACGTCAAGGCGCTGGGCAAGGGCGTGCTCAAGGTGATGTCCAAGATGGGCATCTCCACGGTCGCCTCCTACCACGGCGCGCAGGTGTTCGAGGCGGTCGGCCTGGAGCAGTCCTTCGTGGACCGGTACTTCACCGGCACCGTGTCCCGGCTCGGCGGCATCGGCCTGGCCGAGGTCGCCACCGAGGTCGCCGCCCGGCACCGGCAGGCCTACCCGGCCTCCGGGAGCGAGCCGGCCCGGCTGCCGGCCGGCAGCGAGTACCAGTGGCGCCGCGACGGCGAGGTGCACCTGTTCAACCCGAAGACCGTGTTCCTGCTCCAGCACGCCACCCGCAGCCGCCGCTACGAGGTCTTCCAGCAGTACACCGAGGAGGTGGACCGGCTCACCGCCGAGACCGGCAGCATCCGCGGCCTGCTCGAACTGCGCGAGGGCGTCCGGCCGCCGGTGCCGCTGGCCGAGGTCGAGTCGCGCGAGTCGATCGTGCGGCGGTTCTCCACCGGCGCGATGTCCTACGGCTCGCTGTCGGCGGAGGCGCACGAGACCCTCGCGGTCGCGATGAACCGGCTCGGCGGCAGGTCCAACACCGGCGAGGGCGGCGAGGACGTCGACCGGCTGCGCGACCCGGCCCGGCGCAGCGCGATCAAGCAGGTCGCGTCCGGCCGGTTCGGCGTCACCAGCGAGTACCTCGTCAACGCCGACGACATCCAGATCAAGATGGCGCAGGGGGCCAAGCCCGGCGAGGGCGGCCAGCTGCCCGCGCACAAGGTGTGGCCGTGGATCGCCCGTACCCGGCACTCCACGCCCGGTGTCGGACTGATCAGCCCGCCCCCGCACCACGACATCTACTCGATCGAGGACCTGGCGCAGCTCATCCACGACCTCAAGAACGCCAACCCGGCGGCCAGGGTGCACGTCAAGCTGGTCGCCGAGACC
>JBJMIH010000285.1:0-11202 GCA_045806985.1 Mycobacteriales bacterium
AGCAACTACGACGACCTCGGCTCGGTGCCGATGGCCGACGCGACGCTGCGCGACGACCCGCTGTTCGGCGGGATCGCCTGGCACGGGTACGGCGGCGACCCGAGCATGCAGACCACCATCCACAACCAGTACCCGACCGCCGACGCCTACGACACCGAGCACTCCGGCGGCACCTGGATCGGCAACCAGCAGAACGAGGACATGCGCAACATCATCGACTACACCCGCAACTGGGGCCGGACGGTCACCAAGTGGAGCCTGGCCGTGGACCAGAACATGGGCCCGCACACCGGCGGCTGCGGCACCTGCACCGGCCTCATCACCGTCCATAATGGAGACAGCAGGAGCGGGCAGGTCGACTACACCGTCGAGTACTACGACATGGGCCAGCTGACGAAGTTCGTCAGGCCGGGCGCGGTGCGGATCGCCTCCACCGCCAACTCCACCATCCCCAACGTGGCCTGGAAGAACCCGGACGGCTCCAAGGCGCTGATCGCCTACAACGGCACCGGCGGCACCCAGCCGGTCAAGGTCAACTGGGGCGGCGAGTCCTTCGTGTACGACCTGCCGGCGGCCACCTCGGCGACGTTCACCTGGGGCGGCACGCAGAGCGGCGGCGGGGGCGGCGGCGCGACCGGCCCGATCACCGGCCTGGCCGGCAAGTGCGTCGACGTGGCCGGGGCGAATACCACCAACGGCACCCAGGTGCAGCTCTACACCTGCAACGGGACGGCCGCGCAGCAGTGGACGGTCGGGAGCGACGGCACGCTGCGCGCCCTCGGCAAGTGCCTGGACGTGTCCGGCGGCGGCACCGCCAACGGCACCAGGGTCCAGCTGTACGACTGCAACGGCAGCGGTGCCCAGCAGTGGACGTACACCTCCGGCCAGGACCTGGTGAACCCGCAGGCCAACCGGTGCCTCGACGCCACCGGCAACACCTCAGCCGACGGCACCCCGCTGCAGATCTGGGACTGCACCGGCGGCGCCAACCAGAAGTGGACCGTCCCGACGAGTTAGTTCCCCGCCCGCACCGCCGTTCCCCGCTCCAGGGGGGCGGCGGTGCCGCGGGCGAGGAGTTCGGCGACCGGGAGGGTGGCGGCGCCGAACGCGACCGCGTCCGGGCCGAGCTGGCACAGCACCAGCGAGGCCTGCTCGTACGGGTGGCGCAGCGCGTGCGCGGCGGCGGCGTCCCGGATCGCCGGCAGCAGCCGCTCCCCCAGCGCCAGCCCGGCCCAGCCGCCGAGCACGATGCGTTCGGGGTTGAACAGGTTGATGAGGTTGGCGATGCCGGCCCCCAGGTAGCCGGCGGTCTCGGAGAGCAGCTCCCCGGCCACCGCCGAGCCGGCGGCCGCCGCGTCCAGCAGCGCCCGCACCCCGTCCTGCTCGCTGCCGGCCGGCACCACCCCGCTGGCCTGCCGGTACCGGTCGAGCAGCCCCTCCGCGCCGACGTAGGCCTCCAGGCAGCCACGCGACCCGCACCGGCACCGCCGGCCGCCGTACGCGATCGTCGTGTGCCCCCACTCGCCGGCGCTGCTGCTGACGCCCTGGTAGGTGGTCCCTTCGGTGATGACCGCCGCGCCCACCCCGGATCCGACCAGGGCGATCACCGCGTGCCGGGCCCCGCGCCCGGCCCCGAACCACATCTCGGCCCTGCCCTGGGTGCGGGCGCCGTTGTCGAAGTACAGCGGCAGGGTGACCCCGCGCTCGCGCAGCAGCCGCCCGAACGCGACCGCCTCCCAGCCGATCGTCTGCGCGTGCACGACCCCGCGCTCCGGCTCGACCGTGCCGGGGACGCCGATGCCGGCGCCGAGCACCTTGGCGCCGTCCACCCGTGCCCGCGCGACGACGTCCCGCAGCCCGGTCACCACCTGCGCGCCGACGGCAGCCGGATCCAGCCGGGTAGCGGGGGCGAGCGGCCGATCCACGGTGGCGAGGCAGGCCATGGCGAGGTCGAACAGCTCCACCTTCACGCCGGTCTCGCCGACGTCCACACCAGCCACGTACCCGTACTCGGGATCCACCCGCAGCAGCACCCTGGGCCGGCCGACCTCGGAGTCGACCAGCCCGGCCTCGACGATCAGGCCCTCCTCCACCAGCTCGCCGGTGACGTTGCTGACCGTGGCGGCGCTCAGGCCGGTGGCGCGGCTCAGCTCGTGGCGGCTGAGCGGGCCCTCGAAGAACAGCTTGGACAGCACCGCGGAGCGGTTGTACCGCCGGATGTCCCGGACCGTCGTGCGCTTCGCGTCCATGATGTCCCGCTTCTTGACGAGGTGAGCTGAAGCGAGTTTAATACGGCAAATAATTCAATAGTTGAATTAAGACCCGCACGGGAACCCTCGTCCACCGCCCGGATGTCGCCTCCCCGCCTCCTACCACTGACCCAGGTAGAAGGTCGTGCCCTGGTCGTCCACGCACTCCGCCGTGATCCCGTACGGCTGCTTCTCCGGCTCGGTGGCGGTGCCGCCGGCCGCCCGCACCGCCGCCACCGCCGCGTCGATGTCCTCCACCAGGTACATCGGCACCGCGGTGGCCGCCTTCCGCTCCGCGCCGCCCCACAGCCCCACCATCGGGTGCACGTCCGCGCCGTCCCGCTTGACCGTCCAGCCGTCCTCGACCCGACCCGGCGTGAACTCCCAGCCCAGCACCACGCCGTAGAACGCGCGGGCCCGGGCCGAGTCCGGCACCCCCAGCGTCACGTACGTCAGGTCGCCGGGCCGCGCGCCGCCGGTCGGCGCCGCTGTCACGTCGCCGGACACCTCGTACACCGCGAACCGCAGGCCCTGGTCGTCCACGCAGTCCGCGACCGTCCCGCGCGGCTTGCGGGTCGGGCCGGTCACCCTGCCGCCGGCGTCCCAGACCCGCGCGATCGCCGCGTCCAGGTCGTCCACGACGTACGCGAGCATCAGGTTCGGCCGCTCCGCGCCGCCCCAGATGCCGTGCGAGGGGTTGGTGCCCTCGACCTGCCGGCCCCGCTGAGGGCCGCCGTCGCGGTACCGCCAGCCGAGCACGCGGCCGTAGAAGGCGGCGGCCCGGTCGGCGTCCGGCACCCACAGCGAGGCGTGCCCGACGTCGCCCTGCCGCAGTCGCGGCCTGCTTTCGGTGGTTCCCGTCGTCGTCACGGTTCCTCCAGTTCGGTCGGGTGGTGCCAGCAGCGCCCGGCGCAGCCGCTCGCGCAGGCGGGCCGCGAACGCGGGATCGGGGTCGACGGGCACCACGGGCGTGCGGAGCGCGTCCAGCGGATCACTCATCGCGCGCCTCCTTCGCCCGGTATGCCCTTCTGAACGCGGCCTTTGCCCTGACCAGCAGCGCCTCGGTGGCGTGCAGGGTCCGGCCCAGGTGGTCGGCGACCTGGGCCACCGGCAGCCCGTCCAGGTACCGCAGCACCAGGGCCGCCCGCTGGTACGGGCTGAGCGTGGCGAGCACCTCGCGGGCCAGCATCGCGTCCAGCCGCTCGTCCCATGGGTCCTCGACCTCGTCAGGGGCGCCGGACAGCACCCGCAGCCGGCGCCGGTCGCGTTCCAGCCGCCGCCAGTGGTCGACGAGCTTGTGCCGGGCCACCCCGATCAGCCACGCCGTGCTCAGCTCCGGCGCCGGCTGCCGGCGTACGGCCTCGATCGCCGCCAGGAACGTCTCGGCGGTCAGGTCCTCGGCGACCGGCGGCTCGCCGCACCGCGACAGCAGGTACCCGTAGACCTCGGGCAGCGCCGCGTCGTACAGCTCCAGCAGCGCGAACCCGGGGTCGGGGACTGCCCCTGACGGTCGGTTCACATCCCTCCATCGTGTGACCCGTGCGTTTTCCGACGGTCCGTTCCGATGTTTTCTACTCACTTAAAGTAATCGACTGCTAGCGTTCCGTGACGCGGCTCTCGACGAGCTCACTGGGGGGATCATGAACGCAAGGCTTGTGGCCCGGCTCGCCGGCGGTGCGGTGCTCGGCGCGGCGGTTCTGGGTCTCGCCGTCCCGACGCCGGCGATGGCGTCCCCGAAGGTGCTGACCGTGTCGCCGAGGACGGTACGCCCTGGTGGCACCGTTCTCGTCCGGCTCCGGTGCGCCAAGGGCGTGAAGCGGGGCAGGGTCACGCTGACCCGGCCGACCCGGGTGGTGGTTGCCTCCCGGACGAGGGCCCGCAGGCACATCCACCGGCGCGCGAACAGGCGGGTGGCCTCATCCCGGCTGAGGTACCGCGGGAACGGCATCCTGACGGCCTACCTCCGGGTGCCCCGCACGATGCCGCGCGGCAGGTTCCGGGTCGTGGCGGTGTGCGGCAACGAGCACACCAGCAGGGTCGCCAACGTCTACGTCACCAAGCGGGTCAAGCGGACCAGGCCGGCCAAGCCGGCCAGGCCGGCCAAGCCGCCGCAGCGGCGGCACAGCGGTCCCAGCACCGGCACCGGCCGCAACGTCGTGCGGGTCGTCGAATCGCCGACCGGCGATCGGCCGCAGGGCTGACGACAGGGCCGGCGGCCCTCCCTACCGTCGGGACGGTGACGGACGACATCATCCGGTGCGCCGGCCTGACCAAGCGGTACCGGTCCACGGTGGCCTTGGACGGTCTGGACCTGGCCGTGGGCGCCGACCAGGTCCTCGAGGTGCTGGCGCTGTGCGGCCCGCCGCTGCCGGCCCCGGACGCGATCGGGGCGGCGCTGGAGCGGGTCGGCCTGGCACCGGTCGCCGGCCGCAAGGTCAAGGCGTACTGGCGGATCTTCCGCCGGACCGCGGTTTCCGGGTGAGGATGGCGGGATGAGCACCACGCCGCTGGTACGGGCGCTGAGCCGGCCGAGGGCCATGGACCTGGTGGTGATGGCCGGGCTGTTCGCGTGGAGCGTTCCGGACGTGCCGTGGTGGTGGCGGCCGCCCGGACACGGGGCCGCCACCCCCGTCGTGCTCGGGTACCTGGGCCTCGCCCTGGCCACCTGCCTGCCGTTCTGGTGGCGGCGGCGCTTGCCGGCCGCGGTGCTGGCCGCCGCCACCGGTGTGCTCGCGGTCCGGGTGGCGCTGCGCCAGGACCCGTCCTCGGCGTACGCGGCCGTGCTGACCGGGGCGTACGGGATGGGCGCGTACCACGGGCTGATCTGGCGGCGGGCACGGTGGGTGGGCTGGGCCTGGCTGGCCGTGGCCGCCCTGGTGGACCTGCTGGACAACGACAACCGGCTGGCGGCGGTGCCGTTCGCGCTGCTCGGCGCGGCGTTCCTGGCCGGCGACGCGGCGGCCGCCCGTCGGCACGAGGCCGCCGCACAGGCAGAGGCCACCGCGATGGCCGAGCGCACCCGGATCGCCCGCGAGCTGCACGACGTGCTCGCCCACCAGCTGTCCGCGATCACCCTGCAGGCCGGCGCGGCCCGGGTCGCCGGCGACCCGCCCCCGGCCGAGGCGCTGGCCACGGTGGAGCAGCTGGCCAGGGAGGCGCTGGTCGAACTCGGCCAGCTGCTCGGGATGCTGCGCCGGGAGGCCGGCGAGGAGGCCGACCGGCGGCCGGCGCCCGGCCTCGCCGAGCTCGACGGGCTGCTCGCCACCGCCGGCAAGGCCGGCGTCGCGGTCGGCCTGGCCGTCACCGGCGACGTCCGCCGGCTCACCCCGGGACTGGAGCTGTCGGTGTACCGGATCGTGCAGGAGTCGCTGACCAACGTGGCGCGGCACGCGCCGGGCGCGCCCACCCTGGTCACCCTGTGCTACGACCCGGACCGGCTCCGGCTGGAGGTGGTCAACGAGCCGTCCCCGCTGGCCGGCGACCCGCCGGTACCGGGGTCCGGCGGCGGCCGCGGGCTGCTCGGGATGCGGGAGCGGGCCGAGCTGTACGGCGGCCGGCTTTGCGCGGCGGCGCGGGTGGCCGGCGGGTTCGCCGTCACCGCCACCCTCCCGTACGACGGGGCGGCGGCCCGGTGACCACCCCGGTACGCGTCCTCATCGCCGACGACCAGGACCTGGTCAGGGCGGCCCTCGCCGCGCTGCTGCGCAGCCAGCCGGACCTGGCCGTGGCCGGGCAGGCGGCCAACGGCGAGCAGGCGGTCGCGCTGGCCGGCGAGCTGGCCCCGGACGTGGTGCTGATGGACGTGCGGATGCCGGTACTGGACGGGCTGGCGGCCACCCGCCGCATCGCGGCCGGCGACGGAGCGCCCCGGGTGGTCGTGCTGACAACGTACGACCTGGACGAGTACGTCTACGAGGCCCTGCGCGCCGGCGCCTGCGGCTTCCTGCTGAAGCACGCCCCGCCCGAGGAGCTCCTGCTCGGCGTCCGGGCCGCCGCCACCGGCGGCGCGCTGGTCTCCCCCACCGTCACCCGCCGCCTGATCGCCGCCTTCACCGCCGGCCGCCCGGTCCCGTCCCGCCCCCCGGCCGCCCTCGCCCGCCTCACCCCGCGCGAACGCGAGGTCTTCGACCTGATCGCCGCCGGCCGCACCAACGCCGAGATCGCCAGGACGCTCCACATCGCCGAAACCACCGTGAAGACCCACGCCACCCGCGCCCTCGACAAGCTCGCCCTCCGCGACCGGATCCAAGCCGTCATGTACGCCTACGAAAACAACCTGGTCAGGTAGGGAGATCAGAGCAGCTTCCGCAGGTCGTCGGCGGTCAGGCCGACAATGGCGAGAATGTTGCGCAGCGTACCTTTAGACACGTCCCGGCCCCCATGGACGACGACCATGCGGCCATCGGGATGACGCATGACGTGATGGCTGCCGTTGACCCTGGCAAGCGTGAATCCGGCGCCTTCGAGCGCCTTGACCACTTCACGCCCGGTACTGCTGGGATGGCGCTGGGCATCAGGCGACGTCGAGCGTCAGTGTCAGCTCATCCGGCGGGCCAGTCTCGGCGATCAGGACTTCCAGCGCCTCGCGAAGGTCGGCGATCGCGGCTTCCGGAGTCGGGCCGTCACCGACCGCGCCGACACCAGGGCGGAGCTGCGCCGAGGCGCACCAGACTCCGTCCTCGTCCTGCTCGATGGCGTAGGGAACATGGACAACGCGGGTCACGGGACTGATTGTCACATACCACCGCCGTCAGGTGAGCAGGTCGCCTTCGGTGGCGTGGCGGCGGGCGTAGTGGCGGAGGCGGTCCTCGTCGGGGGCGATGCCGAGGCCGGGGCCGAGGGGCGGGCGCATCACGCCGTCGGCGAGGGGTAGCGGGGTGGGGAGGATGTCGTCGGCGTAGCGCGGGTAGACCGTGTCGATGGGGTAGCGGATCTGCGGGGTGGCGGCCGCGACGTGCAGGTGGGCGGCGGTGGACAGGCCGAGCTCACCGCCGCTGTGCAGGTTCATCCCCCAGCCGAGCGTCGCGCAGACCCCGGCCAGCCGGCGGGTCGGCGCGATCCCGCCCCACTTGTGCACGTCGCCGTGCACCACGTCGACCGCGCCGAGACGCAGCGCCGGCGCCACGTCGTCGAAGGTCACCACGCACATGTTCGTGCACAGCGGCACCCGGACCCTGGCCCGTACCTGGGCCATCGCCTCCAGGCCCCAGCACGGGTCCTCGAGGTACTCCAGGTTCAGCGCTTCCAGCCGGCCGGCCAGCCGGATCGTGTCGGCGACCGGCCAGTGGCCGTTCGGGTCCACCCGCAGCGCCAGGTCCGGGAAGGCGGCGCGCAGCGCCTCCAGCAGGGCGACGTCGTGGGCCGGGTCGGCGCTGCCCTTGAGCTTGACCGCCGGGTACCCGCCGGCGGCGAGCGCGGCGGCGGTCTCCTCGACCAGCGCGCCGGCCGACACCTCGCCCTCCGGCGGGGTGAGCACGTAGGTGACCGGCACCTCGCCGCGCACCGCGCCGCCGACCAGGTTGACCAGCGGCTGGCCGGTGGCCTTGCCCATCAGGTCGTGGCAGGCCATCTCCAGCGCGGCCATCGCGCAGTACCCGACGTACCCGTGGAAGAACGGCACCATCGCCAGCCGCTGGGCCATCGCCTCGACCGCGAACGGGTCGGTGCCCCGGTAGTCGGCGAACAGCCTCTCCACCAGCGCGGCGACCGGCGAGCCGTGCATGGTCTCGCCCCAGCCGACCAGGCCCTCGTCGGTACGCAGCCGCACCACCGTGCGGGTGGTGCCGCGCCGCACCTCGAACGAGCTGACGAACGGGGTCCGGTACGGCACGTTGACCACCCACGTGGTCAGGTCGGTGAGCCGCATCAGCTCAGCCCTCCAGCGGGGTCGCGGCGAAGCCGGCCAGCACGGCGGCGAGCCGGCTGCCGATGGTGGCCAGCCGGCGCTCCCCGCCGGCGGCGGTCGCCCCGGCCGGGTCGTCGGTGAACCCGCCGGTCGTGGCCCAGTCCCCGGCGCGGGCCAGCGTGACGCCGGGCGCGGGTTCGGTGGCGTACGCCCCGGTGAAGGCCGGTTCGGCGGCCGGCGGCGGGTCGGCGAGCAGGTCGGGGCGGGCGGCCAGCAGCAGCGACGCCTCGAACGCGCCGGCGTGGCCGGGGACGTCCGGCTCGCGGTCCGCGAGGGTCCAGTAGCTGCACGCGGCGGCGAGCAACGGCCGGTGGCGCAGCGCGGCCTCCTTGACGGCGAGGCGGGCGCACTCGTCGTTGCCGCCGTGCCCGTTGAGTACGAAGATCCGGCGGAACCCGCTGGTCACGAAGCTGTCGACGAGGTCGCCGTAGAGGGCGAGCAGGGTGGCGGGGCGGACCGAGCCGGCGCACGCGAACAGGTGGTGCTGGGAGTTGCCGTACGTCACCGTCGGCGCGACCACCACCGGGGCCGGGCCGGCGTAGGACGCCAGCGCCCTGCCGAGCACCGCGTCCACCAGCGCGCTGTCGGTGCCGAGCGGCAGCGCCGGCCCGTGCTGCTCGGTCGCGCCGACCGGCAGCACGAGCACCGCCGATCCGGCGACCGCCGCCACCTCCTCGCGGTGGCACCACGCCAGTACCCGTACTTCCTCACTGGTCACACCCCTACCTTGCCACCCTCCGTTCCCACCGCCCTTGATGGGACACCGGACGTGGAACTGCACCAGCCGGCCGGCCGTTCACGACCATGCAGGACACCCTGGCCGCGATCGGCACCGCCGCGCCGTCCTGGACGGTGGTGTACGCGGCGCACGCGCGGCTGCCGCCGACTGAGAGTTCATTGACGAACCTTGCTTGCTTACAGCAAGCTGACCGGCATGATGCTGACCGGCAAGACAGCGATCATCTACGGCGCTGGCGGCCCGATCGGTGGCGCGGTGGCGAGGGCGTTCGCCCGCGAGGGCGCCACGGTGTTCCTGGCCGGACGTACCCGCGCCACGCTCGACACGGTCGCCGAGGAGATCCGCGCGGACGGCGGCGAGGCGGACACCGCCGTCGTCGACGCGCTGGACGCCGCCACGGTCGACGCGTTCGTCGACGGCGTCGCCCGGCGCACCGGCCGGGTCGACATCTCCTTCAACGTCATCGGGGTCGGCGACGTCCAGCGGCCGCTCATGGACCTCAGCGTGGAGGAGTTCGTCCAGCCCATCGCCACGATGATGCGGACCCAGTTCCTGACCACCAAGGCGGCGGCGCGGCACATGACCGGCCAGGGCTCCGGCGTCGTGCTGGCGTTCGGCGGCTCGGGGACGCAGACCATCCCGGGCATCGGCGGGTTCAAGACAGCCCTGGACGCGCTGGAGGGCCACCGCCGGCAGTGGGCCGTCGAGCTGGGCCGGTACGGCGTCCGGTTCGTCACCCTGAAGACCGGCGGCATCCCGGAGTCCATGCCGGACGACTTCGAGGGCAGGGCCGACATCGTCGCCGGCCTGGAGAGCGCCACCCTGCTCGGCCGTACCGCCACCCTGGCCGACGTCGGCAATGTCGCCGCCTTCGTCGCCTCCGACCTGGCCGCGACGATGACGTCCGCCACCGTCAACGTCTCCTGCGGCGCCATCGTCGACCTGTAGCTACGGGGTGAGCACCGTCCGCAGGCCGCGGCCGGCGCGCATGTCCGCGACCGCCTCGTTGATCTCGGCGAGCGGGCGGGTGCCGGTGACCGTGCCCGCCAGGTCGAGCCGGCCGGACCGCCACAGGCCGATCAGCCGGCCGAACTCGTACCGCGGGTTCGCCGACCCCAGGTAGCAGCCGACCAGCTTCTTCTCGGCCACGTTGTGGATCAGCCCGCGCACGGTGACGTCCTCGCCGGTCGGCGGCACCCCCACCATCACCACGGTGCCGCCGGCCCTGGTCGCCTTGAGCAGGGTCTCGGTGACCGCCGCCCGGCCCACCGCGTCGAAGCCGTAGTCCACCCCGATCCCGCCGGTCAGCGCCTTGGCGGCCTTGTCGGCCGGGGTTTCGGCCGGGTCCACCACGTCGGTCGCGCCCAGCCCCAGCGCCTGCTCGCGCCGGGCCGCCGAGGTGTCCACGCCGACGATCCGGCCGGCCCCGGCGATCCGGGCGCCCTGCACGATCGAGGTGCCGACGCCGCCCAGCCCGATCACCATGACCGTCGCGCCCGGCTCCACCGCCGCCGTGTTCAGCACCGCGCCCACGCCGGTCTGCACCGCGCAGCCGAGTACCGCCGCGATGCCGGGCGGCACGTCGTCGTCGATGCGTACCGCGGCGGCCTCCGGTACCACCGTGCGCTCGGCGAACGCCGACAGGACCAGCCCGCGGTACACGGTCTCGCCGCCCCGCGACAGCCGGGTGCCGCCGTCGGCGTAGCTGCCGCCGAGCATGGCAGCGCCGACCGGGCACAGCTGCACCTCGCCGCGCACGCACCAGTAGCACCGGCCGCAGGACGGCCGCATGGTCAGCACCACCCGGTCCCCCTCGGCCAGCCCGGTGACGCCGGCGCCGAGCCGCTCGACCACCCCGGTGGCCTCGTGGCCGAGCACCATCGGCAGCGGGCCGGTCAGGTTGCCGTCCTGGTAGTGCAGGTCGCTGTGACAGAGTCCACAGTGGGTAACACGGACGTCGACCTCGCCCGCCTCGGGCGGGGCGAGATCGACGTCCGCGACCACGGTGAACGGCTGGCCGACCGCTTCCAGCAGGGCTGCGCGCATCGGCCCAGCCTACTGGCCGGTACTACTTGCGCTGACCGGATCCAGGTTTCCGCTGCCAAGGCGGAGGCTCGCGCCGCGTGCGTTGTTGGCACGCAAGCGGTCCGACAACGCCGGCAGCGGGACGCGCAGGTTTCCGCTGCCAAGGCGGAGGCTCGCGCCGCGTGCGTTCTTGGCACGCAAGCGGGCCGACAACGCCGGCAGCGGGAAGCTGGGCCGGTTAGCGCTTGGAGTACTGCGGGGCCTTGCGAGCCTTCTTCAGGCCG
>JBJMIH010000286.1:0-44547 GCA_045806985.1 Mycobacteriales bacterium
CGTGTGAACACGCGGACACAACTCCTTGATCGTGCCGAGAGAGGCCGGCGGGTGGCGGGTTTCGGACCTCGCCGGCTACTTCGCAACGCTGCCTAGCGGGCGACCTGCACGGTGGTCAGCGCGCCGCGGAGGGCGAGGATGCCGCGGCCGGCCTGGGCCACCATGCCGCCCAGCCCGCGCGGCAGCTTCACGCCGAGCAGGTCGCCGTCGAGCGGGCTGGCCGGGGCGAGCAGCAGGCCGCAGCGGTTGCGCCGGGCCTCCACCGTCACCCCCCGGTAGATGCCGCCCATCTCGTCCGACGACCCGGCGATGACCAGCGCGTGCGGGCTGTCCCCGTGCGGCCTGGCCAGCCCGGCCAGCACCTCCTCCAGCGGGGACTCGGCGAACGCGGTGACGTCGTCCACCAGCACCGCCAGCGGCCGTTCGGCGCCGGCCAGCAGCTCGGCGAGCGCGTTGCCGTCGTCCGCGCCGAACACCGCCGCCACCCCGGGCTCGCCGGCCAGCCCGCGCAGCGGCGAGCGGCGGGTGGCCACCGCCACCACCGGCGTACCGCGGTCACGCAGGGACCGGGCCATCGTCAGCAGCGCCGTGGACCGGCCGGACCGGGCCGGGCCGGCGATCACGAACGCCGGACCCTCCTCGGCCAGGTCCACCCCGACCGGGTCCAGCTCGTCGCCGCCCACCCCGATCAGCGTCCACAGTGGAGGGAGCTGGTCGGGCAGGCCGGCCGCCACCTCGGCGTACGCCACCGACGCCGGCAGCGACTCGACGCGGAACGGCCGGCGGCCGGCGGGCACGTCCGCGGCCCGCCGGTTCGCGTGCTCGGCCAGCTGGCCCAGCACGGCCACCTGGCCGGGCCCGCTCGGGTCGGTGGACATCAGCGCGACCTGCGCCTCCAGCGCGCCCGGGGTGAGCATCGCCCGGCCGGCCGGCATCGACCGCGGCACGTCCCGGGCCCGGATCCCGGCCAGCAGGTAGTCCGCCGAGTCGGCGAGGCGGAGGGTCAACTTCTGCGGCACCACCCCGCCCAGCCGGCCGGCGAGGGCGGTCCGGTCGCCGGTGACCACCACCCGCA
Source organism: Mycobacteriales bacterium (assembly GCA_045806985.1). GTDB lineage: Bacteria > Actinomycetota > Actinomycetes > Mycobacteriales > JBJMIH01 > JBJMIH01. The sequence continues at coordinate 1,076 of JBJMIH010000286.1, forward strand.
ACCCGGCCGACGGGCCCTCCCGCAGCAGCCGGTAGAACGCGTCCAGCGGCCGGCCGCTGTCGACGTTCTCGTAGGTGGCCACGAAGGCCTCCCATGAGTCCAGCAGCAGCACCAGGTACGGCAGCCGGTCGGCCGGGTCGGCCGCGCCGGCCCGCTGCTCGGCCACGGACGCGAAGCCCTGCCGGGACAGCAGCTCCTGCCGCGCCGCCACCTCGTCCACCAGCCGGCTCAGCACCCGATCGCCGCGGGCGACCTGGTCGCGCGGCACCACCGCGCCCGCGTGCGGCAGCGCGGCGAGCGGCATCAGCGCGCCCGACCCGCAGTCCAGCGCGTACAGGTGCACGTCGGCGACCGCGCACCGGGCGGCGATCCCGCCGGCGATCGTGCGCAGCGCCGTGGACCGGCCCGACCGCGGCGCGCCGGCCACCAGCAGGTGCTCGCCGTCGGCCAGATCCAGCAGGTACGGCTCGCGGCGCTGCTGGTGCGGGACGTCGACCAGGGCCACCGGGATCTGCTCCGGCCCGACCGTGCCGTGCTGCACCACGTCCCCGGCCGTGACGACCTCGGGCAGCGGTGGCAGCCAGGGCGGCGGGGTCGGCGCCAGCTCCAGCGTCGCCGCCGCCTGCCGCACCGCGTCCACCAGCCGGGCCAGGTCGGTCGGACCCTCCTCCTCGACGCTGTCGGCCGGCCGGGTGACCGGGTCGCCCAGCGTCGACCACGGCTGCGGCCGTACCGCCGTGGTCAGCTCGCCGGTACGCCGCTGCCGGCCGCCCACCCGGGCGGTCTGGAACAGCACCGGCGGGCCGCCGGTCCGCGCGTACGCCCGGCCCGGCGTGGCCGGCGCGATCAACGCCGCGTCCCGGGTGTCGATGATGTCCTGCGACTCGGCCGGGTCGAGCACCCGCAGCGCGATCCGCAGGTTGGTGTTGGCGCGGATCTCCGGGCTGACCGCGCCGCCCGGCCGCTGGGTGGCCAGCAGCATGTGCAGGCCCAGCGACCGGCCGCGCATGGCCAGCCCGACCAGCGCGGACATGAAGTCCGGCAGCTCCTCCTTGAGCGAGGCGAACTCGTCGACGACCAGCAGCAACCGGGGCAGCGGCGGCAGGTCGGACCGGCCCAGCGCGCGGTAGCTCTCGAGGTCCATGGCGCCGGCCGCGAGCAGCACCTCCTCCCGCCGCCGCAGCTCGGCCGCCAGCGAGGACAGCGCCCGCTCGGCCAGGTGCCCGTCCAGGTCGGTGACCGTGCCGACCGCGTGCGGCAGCCGCGCGCAGTCCTTGAACGCCGCGCCGCCCTTGTAGTCGATGAGCACGAACGTCATCTCGTCCGGCCGGTTCGCCACCGCGAGCGACGCGATCAGCGTCTGCAGCAGCTCGGACTTGCCCGCCCCGGTGGTACCGCCGACCAGCGCGTGCGGACCGTCGGCGCGCAGGTCCACCGCGAACGGCCCGTCCAGCGTCACCCCGATCACCGCGCGGGTGTCCGGCCCGCCGGCCCGCCAGCGGGCGAGCACCGCCGTACCCGCCGGCGGGTCGAGGTGGAGCAGGTCGAGCAGGCGGCAGGCGTCCGGCAGGCTGGCCGTGGTGCCCTCCGGGGTGGCGTCGCGCAGCGGGGCCATCGCCCGCGCGAACCGGTCCACCCAGGCCGAGGACACCATGTCGGCGCTGACGTTCTCCAGCGGTACCTCGCCAGCCACCGCGATCCGCAGCCGGGTGCCGACCTCGCCGGTGACCACCGCCACCGCCCGGCACTCCTGCGGCAGCTGCATCTCGTCGTCGGCCAGGCAGAGGAAGTAGATGCCGACCTCGGGGCCCTCCCGCAGCAGCCGGGCCAGGCCGGGCAGCCCGCGCAGCGCGGGCGCGCCGTCCAGCACGACCACCGTCACCGGCCCGGCCCACCGCCCCGCCGGCCCACCGAGCGACTCCCTGCGCGCCTCCTGCCGGGCCTCCAGGTGCAGGGTGAGCTCGGCGATCCTGCTCGCGTACTGGCGCTGGTCCACCGCGACCAGGGCCGCGCAGTTCTCGCCGGCCGCCGGGGTCACGTGCGGCAGCCACCGCGCCCACTGCCAGCGCGACCCGGTCTCGCCCGCGCAGAGCAGCACCAGCGACAGGTCGCGCGGGCTGTGCAGGCCGGCGAGCTGGGCCACCAGCCAGCGGGCGACGCCCTCCAGCCGCTGGCGCGGACCGGCCACGCCGAGCACCCCGACCGCCGGCAGCGCGACCGTCGCCGGTACCGCCCTGGCCATGGTCGGCACCGGCGGCTCGGCCGGACCGGGCCGCACGGTGACCGCAGCCGGCTGGTCGGACATGCCGAGCCGGACCGCGAACGCGTCGTCGTCGGACCAGCGCCGCTCCCACAGCCGGGGCCGCGGGCCGAGCACGGCCAGCAGCAGCGTGGCGGCGTCCGGGGCGGCCTGCCGGCGCAGCCGCTGCTCCTCGCCGACCGCGTGCGCGATCCTGGCCTCGGCCTGCGCCTTCCGCTGCTCGTACGCGGCCACCTTGGCGCGGTACGAGGTGCGCCCGCCGCGCCGGTCCGCCCACCACTGGCCGAGGCCGAGCACCGGGCTGACCAGCACCATCGAGAGCAGGTACACCTGATGCAGGATGAGGTACATCACCACACCGAGCACCAGCGGCGCGGCGATCATCACCACCGGCAGCGGCCGCTTCTCGTGCGGCGCGGGCGGCTCGGGCAGCGCGATCTCCACCTGGTTGACCGGCGGGCGGAGCCGGGGCGGCCGGTTGACCTCGACGTGGCCCTCGCCGTCGGCCCGCACGGCGGCGATCGGCTCGTCGGGCGTGACCAGCATGAGCGACGACTCGCCGGTCCTGATCACCTGGCGGGGGTGGACCGGGACGGGTTCGGCGCCGACGCGGTGGCCGTCGACGTACGTCCCGTTCGTGGCGTTCAGATCGCGCAGGCTGACGCCGTCCCTGCCGACCGTGAGCACCGCGTGCAGGCGGGACACGTCCGGGTCGTTGATCCTGATCACGGCCTCCGGCGCGCGCCCGATCGGGCTCTCGCCGGGGCCGAGCGCGTGCACCGCGCCGGCGTCCGGGCCGCCGACCACCCGCAGCTCCAGCAGCCCGCCCGGCACCTCCGGCGGCCCCGGCGCGTCCACCGTGAGCAGGGCCCCGTCCACCAGCGGCGCCACGCCCAGCACGGTCGAGTCCGGCACCCGGCCGGTGCCCGCGAACAGCCGCCCGTACGGTAGCCCGACGGCCTCCAGCAGGCGAGGGGTTAGCGTTGCCATCGTGGTGCCAGGGGCGGCCGTGACCACCACGTCGACCGGGGACCGGCCGGTGGTCGGGGCGTGCACGCTGAGCCGTACGTCCATGGGGCTCCTATCCTGACATCCCGTGGAGGGGGAGATGACGGATCCGACCGGGCGCAACTTCGGGGAGGAGGGGGCGCGGCTGTCCTACGGCAGCTACCTGCGCATCCCCGAGCTTCTTGCCCAGCAACTGCCGGCCTCGAACCCGCCGGCGCACGACGAGCTGCTGTTCATCACGATCCACCAGGTGTACGAGCTGTGGTTCAAGCTGCTGCTGTTCGAGCTGGACGACGCCACCGCGCGGATGCTGGCCGGCGAGGCGTACCTGCCGAGGGTGCGGCTGAACCGGGCGCACTCGATCGAGCGGGTGCTGATCGAGCAGGTCGACATCCTGGAGACGATGACGCCGCAGGACTTCCTGGAGTTCCGGGCGAAGCTCGCGCCGGCCAGCGGGTTCCAGTCGGTGCAGTTCCGCGAGCTGGAGTTCCTGTCCGGGCTGAAGGACCAGCGGTACCTGTCGCTGCGGGACGCGGCCCCGGACGAGGTGGCCCGGCTGCGCCGCCGGTACGACGGCCCGACCCTGTGGGACGGCTTCGTCTCGCTGCTCGCCGCTGCCGGCTTCGACACGGACAGTAAGGAAGCGCGGCTGTCCGCCATGGCCGAGGTCGCCAGGGACCGGGCCCGGTTCGGGCCGGTCTGGGACGTGGCGGAAGCCCTGCTGGAGCACGACGAGCTGATGGCGAGATGGCGGGCCCGGCACGTGCAGATGGTCGAACGGCAGATCGGTGTCAAGTCCGGAACCGGCGGTTCGACCGGGGCTCCGTACCTTCGGAAGCGCCTCGACCTGCACTTCTTCCCCGAACTCTGGGAACTGCGCAGCACCATGTGACCCAGACCACACCCCAGAATCCGCCGTTCGGTTTGGCTACGGAGTGAAGGGGTATGTTGTGGTCGGTTCTGCTGCGAGGGAACGCGCGACGGGACAGTGGCAGCACCGACGCCAGTCGTCCACCTCCTACGGTGGGTGAGTTTTCAGGGAGGACTCCAACAGTGGCAATCATGTACAACATCCCGTTGATCCAGAGCTGCGTCTCGACGATCAACGGGCACGTGCAGGGCATCGAGTCGGAAGTCATCGCGCCGCTTCCCCAGCAGATCGACGCGCTCAACCAGGCCGCGACCAAGATCCAGCAGGCCGCGGACGCGCTCGACGGCCACATCCGTGGCATCCAGTCGGCGGAGAGCAGCACCATTCCGGAGAACTGGTCGGGTGCCAGCGCGAACGCCGCCTCCAACGCCATCACCACCTGGCGGGGGCAGTCCAGCAACCTCCAGCAGTCGCTGGCCGGCCTGAAGCAGCCGCTGAACAGCATCCAGGAGGAGCTGCAGGGCCTGCAGAAGAGCCTGACCGGCCAGAAGGAGCACGCGGACGCCCTCAAGCAGGCGATGGACCACGCCCAGCAGCAGGCGGAGCAGACCGACACCGGCCTGGCGGGCACCTTCCACTGAGCCGGCTTCGCTGCCAGCTCCATCGCGTACCACAGAAGAACAGCGAGAGAACGGTCCCCGGCCCCGGCCGGGGACCGTTCGCCGTCCGCACTCGCGTCAGGCCAGGGGGTGCGGGGGCGGTCCCTGCTCGATGCGGCGCCGCATCCTGTCGTGGCGGTCCGTGCCGTCGGCCGACCAGAACGGGACCTCGAACCACCAGCCGGCCCCGGCGTCCTCGTACTCGCGAAGCACCCGCCGCGCCCGGGCGGGATCGCCGCCGGGGGTGGCGCCGTCGACCACGATGTCGTAGCGGTCCCGGACGCCGCCCCGTACCGATCGCAGCCACCTGTCGAGCGCCCTGACCTGGCGCGGTGTGATGACCTGCCCGCCCTGGGTCGGTGGCGTGCGCCGGCGGACGATCGGGTGGACGCCGTCCCACCGCACGGCGCGGCGCATGGACCTGGCACGTGGCCAGGCGCCGATGACCCAGATGGGGATCCGGGGTCGCTGGAGCGGGCCGGGACGGAGCCGGACGCCGTCGACGTCGAAATGGCGGCCGTGGTACGTCACCGGCTGCCCGCTCCACAGGCCGGTGATGATCGCCAGCGCCTCGTCCATCCGCTCCGTGCGCTCGCGCAGCCCGGCCGGCTCGTTGACGCGGGTGAACGCGGCATCGTGGCGAGCACCGGGGCCCACCCCGAGGATGAGCCGGCCGCCCGACATCCGGTCCAGCGTGACCGCCTCGCGGGCGACCTTCCAGGGCCGCCGGCGGGACAGCGGGCACGCGTAGGTACCCAGCCTGATGGTCCGGGTCGCCAGCGCGATGGCCGCCAACACCAGCCAGGCGTCGACGCCGTGGTCCAGGTCGGGGTCCTCCGCGGCGAGGGAGACGGCGTCCCACAGCAGAACCGCCTGCCAGCCGTGCTCCTCGGCCGCCACCGCGAGCTGGATCAGGGATTCGGGCTCGGCGCCGGCGCCGAGCGTCGGAAGCACCACACCGGCCCGGATGCCGGCCGGCCTCACGGCTGCCCGCCGTCGGGGAACAGCCTGGCCATGGCCCCGCGGTAGGCCTCGCTGTCGAACCGCCGGCCGCCGCGCCACACGGTGTCGACGGCCAGGGTGGACCGGGGCGAACCGGTCACGGAGCCGTCGACCAGCACCAGGTCGGCGCGCGCGCCGTCGGCGATCCGCCCTCGGTCGCGGAGGCCGAACGCGGCGGCGGGGACGCTGGTGGCGGCGGCCAGCGCGGCCTCGACCGGGAGCCCCGCGGCCACCAGCAGGTCGATCTCCAGGTGCAGGCCGGCGCCCGCGGTGGTACCCGCGTTGGGTGCGTCAGTGCCGGCGATGATCCGGATGCCGGCCTGGTGCAGCCGGCGCACCGTGGCGAGGATCCGGTCGAGCGGCACGGCGGCCCGGTCACCGTCCGGTCGGGCGGCCGCGAGCCGCCTCAGCCGGCCGGGCGGGACGTGGCGGCGTACCCGCTCGTCGCCGGTGAGATGCCGCCCCACCGGCGTGCCCGCCAGCGCCGCCAGCGCCGCCACCGTCGTGGTCACGAACACTCCGGCGGCACGGAGCTCGGCCAGCAGCCCGTCGCCGGCCGGCACGTCGACGAACACATGGGCGAGGCCGTCCACGCCCGCGCGGACCGCGTCGGCCGCGCAGCCGGCGGTGGTGGCGTGGGCGACGACGGCCAGGCCCCTGGCGTGCGCGGCCTCGACGACGGCGGCCAGCCGCCGGCCCTCCAGACGGGGCAGGTCCTGCCCGACCAGGGTTCCGGAGTCCACGAAGACCTTGAGAAAGTCGGCGCCCTCGGCGATCCGGGCGTCCACGAACGCGGTCGGGTCGTCGCGCTCGGTCAGCGTGGGGAAGGACCCGAAGACGCCGGAGAGGCCGGTCGGATGGCCGCCGGGGCAGGTGACGCCGATGGTCGCCGACCGCAGGTCGGCGACCTGCGGGGAGCGTTCCGCCGCCCGTTTGAGGGACCTGACCAGCTTCGGGTCGTTGAACATGTCGATCTGCGTGGTGACCCCGAAAGCCATGCACTGACCCATGTCGGCGGGAAAGGCGTGGGTGTGGCCGTCGATCAGGCCGGGCAGCAGGGTTTTGCCGGTGGCGTCGATCACGCGGGTGACCGGTCCGCGGCGGGCTGCCGGCGGGTCCATGACGACGATCTCGCCGAGAATGCCGACACTGGGGCGGCCCAGCCAGACCGTGCCGTCGAAGACGTCGGCGTGCCGGATGAGCCAGTCGAGAGTCCGTGGCACGGGCCCGTCACCCGCTCGACAGTCGCCGGCGTGGCACGCCGGTCAGCAGGATCCGCGGCCCGCCGAGCACCAGCGTCGCGTACACCCAGACCAGGCCCGTGACACCGGCGCAGGCCGCGATCGCGACCGGCACGCCGGTCCGGTCGGCGAGCAGGCCGCCGGCCGCGGCGCCGAGTGGCGTGCAGCCGTACGCGATCATCCTGCCGGTGGTGTTGACCCGGCCCTGGAGCCTCGACGGCACGATCTTCTGGCGGGCGGTGATCGTGTTGACGGTGATGCTGAGTTGCGTCCCGTTCCACCCGAGGTACACGACGAGCGCCAGCAGGTAGCTGGTCACGACGCTGAGCAGCAGTGCGAGCAGGAAGGCGGCGAGCAGGGCGGTGACCACCCTGCGGCGGATCACCGCGAGCCGGTCGTCACGGGTGAGGACGCTGCCCAGCACCGCGCCGAGGCCGCCGGCGGCGAACAGCAGGCCGACCGCGCCGCCGCCGGCATGGCCGAGCCGGCGGGCGGAGTACACCACCAGGAGGCCGAAGACGGCCCCGCCGGTGAAGCCGTTCGCCGCGGCGCAGAGGGTGAAGACCCGGATCAGTCGCTTGCGCCACAGGTAGGCCAGGCCTTCGGCGATCTCCGCCCGCAGCCGCCGTTCCGCGCGTCCGGCCGCCGGAGCGGCGCGGCCCGCCCACACGGTGCCGGGGATCGTCAGCACCAGGCCGAAGGAGGCAAGGTAGCTCGCGGCGTCGACGGTGATGCCGCCGGCAGTGCCGAGCCACCCCGCCAGCAGCCCCGCAGCGGCCGGACCGACCGCCCTCACCACCGAGTACGACGACCAGACCAGCGAGTTCGCCTCGCCGATCCGGTCACGGCCGGCCAGCGCCAGCAGCGTCCCGAACGACGCGGCGTCGAACCACACGACCGCGGTGGCGCTGGCGAACGTGGCCAGGTAGACGAATCCCGGCGTGAGGACGGACAGCGCGTGCGCCACCGGGATCGCGCCGATCGCCACCGTGCAGATCAGGTCGCAGGCCAGCAGCACCCGCTTGGCATCCACCCGGTCGGCCGCCGCGCCGGCGACGAATCCGAACAGCGGGAACGGCGCGACCAGCGCGACGCTGACGAACGAGGTAAGCGACGCCGACCGGCTCGTCTGGTAGACTAGCAGCGGCAGCAGCGTACCGCTCACCGCGCTGCCGGCCATCGAGACCGTGCGCGCCGTCCAGTAGCGGCGGAACGCCGGCGAGGTGGTCAGCAGGCTGTCCGGCCGGCCGGATCCGGCGGTACCGGCGGTCATCCACGCACCGCGGCCGGTCGCCGGGCGACCAGCGAGTAGGTGGCCGGCACCTTGCGACGCTGCTCGTCGTCCAGGCGCGGGAAAGCCTTCCAGTAGGCGTGCGAATCCGGGTGCTCGCCGAACCTCTCCAGCACGAGCCCCGCGTCGAGGAGCGCCTGGACGACCGCGCTCGGTGGCCAGGACCGCAGTGTCCTGGTCCGCACCTCCCGGGTGTCCAGCTCGCCGACGTAGGCGTCCGGCCAGTCCTGGTAGCTGACCAGCGGTGCGAAGTAGCTCCGCCCCGACGCCTCCAGGTCCGTGCCGTCCTGCCTGAACATGTTCATGCCGGAATGCAGGTCGAACAGGATGAGGACGCCGCCGGGGCGGAGCAGCCGGTGTACGACCCGCGCCCACGCCGGCAGGTCGTGCATCCAGTGCACCGCTCCCTTGCCGGTGAAGACGAGGTCGGCAGATCCGTCCAGGTCGGCGGGTACGGCCAGCACGTCGGCGCGGATCCAGCGTGCGGTGACGCCGAGGTCGTCGGACAGCGCCCTGGCGTTGGCGATGTGCTCGTCGGCGATGTCCACCCCGATCACCTCCCGCACGCCCAGGTTCCACAGTGACACCGTGTCCATGCCGGAGGAGCACTGGAGGTGCACGGCCCGCCTGCACCACCGGCGCAGCGGCCCCAGCGCCGCCAGCAGCGACAGCTCCACCGGGTGCAGCGTGGTGGCGCCGGCCGCCAGTCGCGGCCGCTCGGTCTCCAGGACCCGCCGGTACCAGGCGGCGGACTGGTTCCACGCCTTCCGGTTCCGCTCGTGGAGCTCGCCGGCGCGGTCGCCGGAGTCCATCATCCCCATGCCGCCGCTCACCCCACCATCTCCGCACGGCCGTCCCGCCGGGCGGATGCGGTGGCCGCCAGCTTGAAGCCGAGCGCCAGCAGCTCGCCGCGTGCGAACTGGTCGTACACCTCGCCGGAGGCGTCGAAGGCGTCCTCGCTCAGCACCACGTGCTGCGGTTCCACCCATGCGGCCAGGTTCCTGCATGCGGTCTCCATCGACACGGTGGCACTCCGGCCTTCCGGCAGGCCGCTGGCGGCGACCAGCCCGACCACCTTGCCGGTCAGGACGGGCGGTGTCTCCTCCTTCAGGAGGTGTACCAGGTCGAGCATGTTCTTGACCGCGCCGCTGAGCGTGCCTCCGTAGACCGGCGTGCCGACCACGAGCCCGTCGGCCGCCCTGACCGCGGCCAGCAGCGCGCCCACGCCGGGAGCGTCGCGCTGCGGCCGGTCGGGGTTGAACAACGGCAGGTCGAGGTCGCTCAGCCGCAGCATCTCGGTGTCGGCGCCCGCCTCGGCGGCACCCTTCAGCGCGACCGTCACGGCGGCGGCGGAGAGCGACCCGCGCCGCAGGCTCCCGCCGATGCCCAGGACTCTCACGGTCACTTCTCCTCCACAGGTCGTGTCACGAGTACGGCAGCGGAAAGGTGTTCACCGCGAGCGGCCCGCCGGGCTCGATCCAGCCGAGCCGCTCCGCGGTGGCGCGCAGGCGGCCACCGCCCAGCGGTGGGAAGGCCGCGGGAAAGTTCGGCAGCAGGCCGGGGATCAGGACCCGTACGGCCGCGAAGCCGACCTTCGCGACGTCCGGGGTGGTGACGTCCACGTAGATGACGTCATGGCCCCGGCTGCTGATCCGCTCGACGTAGGCGTCCAGGCCGCGCGGCACCGAAGGCGGCAGGTCCGCGGGGTGGACGGTCCTGCCGGCGTCCCATGGCCGCTCCCGCGCGTACGCACGCGGATCGAGCTGGACCTGGAGCTGGCACCACAGGTCGGTGACGTCCTTGAAGTCGCTCCGGTACGAGTCGAGGTAGCGGCGGTCCGCCCGGACCGGTTTGAGCACCCGCACGCGCGGGCCGCGGATCCTGGCCCGCAGCAGCGTCCACTTCTCCCCGTCGGGATCCTGCAGGTCGAGCGCGCCAAGCCGGAGGCAGAAGCCCTCCAGCATGGCCTTCAGGCACGCCTGCTCAACGGTCGGCCTGGCGGCGAAGCCCAGCGTGAACAGCTCCCGGGCCGCGTCGTCCACCGCGGCGGCGACGACGGGGAAGTCGAACTCGTTGTCGAGGTGGACCAGGAAGCCGCGCACGGCGGCGTCGTCCACCGAGTCCAGCAGCGCACGCGCGGCCGGCGGCGGTGCCAGCAGCGGCAGCTGGGGCGCGGCCAGCCACCAGGCGGTCATGGCGTGCCGCTCGACCACCTCCTCGATGCCGTTGAGCAGCGCCTCGGCGAGGGTCGGCCCGGCCGCGACGCCGGGGTAGAAGGCCGGGTGCAATGCCGGCTCCGCGACGCTGTCACCGTTCCAGTTGATGAAGACCAGGCTGGCCGGCACCCAGACCGGATCGCCGTCGGGTAGCTTCCTGCCCTCGATCCAGTGCAACCGGTGCTCGTCGTGGAACGGGAGAAACGGGAACCCCGGAGCCGCGTACTGCTCCTCCGAGAAGAACCGCAACATCAGGGGGTCGATCGTGGTCAGCCCCTCGGCGACCAGTTCCGCACGGGTGGCCCGGCGCAGCCTGCCCGGGTCCACGGAGTTCGCGCAGTAGCGCTCGATGCCCTCGCCGACCGCGATACGACCGGCCAGATCGGGGTCGTGCCAGGTGCGGCCCGCGTTCAGCTCGTTCGGCGCCCACGGGTACAGCCGGGACATGTCCCCGATACGGCTCGAGACCGACACCAGCCCGGCCGGCGTGCCTGGTTGTTCCGGCCGCCTCGTCACCTCCAGCACCACGCCGGTACGCCCGTCGACCAGGCCTTCCGCGCCGAACGGTGGCCGGCCGGCGACCGTGCGGTGTGGCAGTGGCAGGACCGGGTGGCCGGTCACCGCGATGCCGTCCGGGCCGTCGAGGTCGATCTCGACCTCTCTCCACCAGGATGCCGGCCGGCGGCCGGCCAGGGCGAGCGCGACGTCCGTGGTCAGCACCGTCAGCGCGAGCATCAGCCGGTGCGGCTCCAGCCCCACTGAGGCGTGGTCGGGCGGGCGGAGCCTGATCCGCAACAGGTTCTCGTCCCTGGCGCCGGCCACCCGCCTGCCCAGCGCGTCCCGGTACCCGGGGCTGACCCCGGGTACGAGAAAGGGACCGAGGAAGGCGACGCCGCCCTCGATCCACAGCGGCAGCCACGGCAGGGAGTACTGGTGCGCGGCCGCGTCGAGCAGGAGCATACGGTCGGTGGCCGGGCCCGAGTACGCGCTGACCAGCAGGTGTCCGGCCGGTTCGGCGGCAGCCAGGTCGGACGTGCCGGCGACCATCTGGGTGCTGATCAGCCCGTCGAGCAGCGCCCCGGCGGCCGGTGCGAGATCGCCGACCAGGAGCGCCGAGCTGACCGGCGGAATGGCGGCCTCGGCGTTCCGGTCAGCCGGCGCGTCGGCGGGGTAGGGGCGGAGCGCCGTCGTCAACGCCGTGACGAGCGCTCCGTCGGTCGCGTCCGACAGCGACCGGCGCTCCAGTATTTGTGGCAGGACCTGCCACACCTCCGCCGGCGAGGCGGCGACTCGCAGCTCGCGGGGCTGCCGGCCGAGCAGCGTCACCAGGCTGCTGCCATCGGCGAGACGGCGAACCTCCACGTCCGTACGCACCACCATGCGCGTTCCCCTCGCGAGGGTCCCGCGTCCCCCGGCCGTGCGGTGCCCGGAAACGCGGGACCAGTCCTTCGGCGCCGCCTACCGGCGGGCGTCGGTGTCGAACTCGACGGGCCGCTCGGTCACGCCCCAGTCGTACTGGACCGAAGCGATCATGTTGTTGTTGCCGTCCACCTCTGCCAGCCCGGCGAGGACCTCCTCACTGGTCTGCCAGGTCGCCACCAGTTCCTCGAACGGAGTCGTCATGAGCGCGCTCTCCTTCCTGGATCAGCGTGTCCCCGCGGCGATCGCGCCGCCCATCCATTGCACGCCGGTCGCCATGACGGAACCTTGTCGGAACCTTGATCGCGACTCACGGCCGGTGGAGGTCGTCGAGCCTCGACTGGACCTCGGCGGCCCGATGCTGGTGGACCGGCGTGAAAATGCTGAGGGCTTCCTGCCAGGCCTGCCGGGCGGCCTCGACGTCACCGGCCTGGTGGTGGATGTCGCCGAGGTGACTGAGGGCGGATGCCTCGCGGTAGCGGTCGCCGACGGCACGCCGGAGTGCGGCCGCCTGCCGGTAGCAGTCGGCGGCCTGGTCGAGGTCGCCGAGCTGGCGGTGGGTGTAACCCATGCTGTCCCAGAGAGCGGCTTCGCCGTCCTGGTCCTCGACTTGCCGGTAGAGCTCGAGCGCCTGCCGGAAGTGGGTGAGCGCCTCATGGTGCCGGCCGAGGAGGGCGAGGTTGTAGCCGATGTTGTTGAGCGCGTAGGCCTCGCCTTTTCGCTGGCCCGATTCCCGATAGTGCGCCAGTGCCTGCCGGTAGTGGTTGAGCCCGTCCTCGTAGCGGCCGAGCCCTTCCAGGGCTATGCCGATGCTGAGATGGATGCGGGCCTCGCTGGTGCGGCGGCCGAGCTGGGCGAACAGCTCCAGCGCCTGCTGGTGGTGGGTGAGGGCGTCTTCGGGGCGGCCCTGCCGGGTGAGGGTTCTGGCCAGGTGGCTGGAGGCGGTGGCTTGTCCGAGGCGGTCGCCGGAGCGGCGGGCCGCGTCCAGAGCGGTGTGCATGGTCCCGGTCAGGTCGTCCCAGTATCCCTGCAGGTCCAGGTACACGGCCTGGGCCCAGGCGAGCTGCCAGGCGAGGGTGTCCAGGCCGCCGGCCGCGGCGTGCGTGACCGCCGCCACCAGCGTCCTGTGCTCGCTCCGGAACCAGGCCATGGCCGCCGTGCGATCGTCGGCGAACTCTTCGGGGCTGACACGAGGCCTGGCCGGGGGAAGCTCCGGGATCGGGTCGCGGAACCGGTAGAGCGTCAGCGAGGCCGGATGGGCGGTGTACAGGTAGTGCTCGAGGATCCGGCGGCGGGCGGCCCGCCGTTCGGCCTCGTCGGTGGCGGCCAGCTCGGTGGCGTAGGCGTAGAGCAGGTCGTGGAGGGTGTAGCGGCTCGGCGAGCGTTCGGTCAGCAGGTGCGCGCGGGTCAACTCGGCGAGTACCGGCCGTGCCTGCTCTCTGGTGACGCCGAGCAGGCTGGCGGCGGCGGGCAGGCCGATGTCGGGTCCGAAGTGGACCCCCAGCGACCGGAACGCCTCGGCGGCCGGTGGGCTGAGCGCGCGGTACGAGGCGGCGAACACCGCCCGGAGATCACTGCTGGAATCCCCGCCGGTGAGCGCGTCAAGCCGGCCGCGGAGGTCATGCAGCTCCTCGGCGAGCGCGGTGAGCGGGAAGGCGGGTTGGGCGGCGGCCCTCGCTGCGGCGACGGCCAGTGCGAGCGGGAGGCGGCCGCAGGCGTCGATGATCCGCGCCACGGCCGCCGGTTCGGCGGCCACCCGTTCGGCGCCGAGCCGGTGGGCCAGCATCCGGCGGGCCTCTTCCGTGGTGAGCGGCTCCACGGTGACCGGGTGGGCGGCGTGCCTGGCCAGCAGCCCGGACAGCCGGTCACGGCTGGTCACGACGATCAGGCTGCCCGACCCGCCAGGCAGCAGGGGGATGACCTGCTCGGTGTCGCGGGCGTTGTCGAGCAGCACCAGCAGGCGCCGGTCCGCGACCAGGCTGCGGTAGAGCCCCGCCTGGGCCTGCGGGTCGGCGGGGATCTCGGCCGGCGCGACGCCCAGCGCGTCGAGGAAACCGCGAATCGCCTGGGCCGGTGCCACCGGGGTGTCGGCGGTGTCGAAGCCACGCAGGTTCACGTACAGCTGCCCGTCCGGGAAGCGGTCCCGTATCCGGCGCGCCCAGTGCACGGCCAGCGCAGTCTTGCCCACCCCGGCCATCCCGGACACGGCGGAGATGACCACCGTGCCGGGCTCGGCGCCGCCGGGGCCGGCCAGCAGTGCGTCCAGGGCGCCGAGCAGCGCCGCCTGGCCGGTGAAGCCGGGCACGTCGGCTGGCAGCTGCGCGGGTACGGCCGGCCGTACGGAGGTGGTGGTCGGTGCGGACCACTCGTGGTCGTCGCGGAGCAGTCGCTCGTGGAGCCGCCGCAGTTCGGGGCCTGGTTCGACGCCGAGTTCCTCGATCAGCCGCTGGCGGCTGGCGGCGTAGCAGTCCAGCGCCTCGGCGTACCGCCCGGCGCCGGCCAGCGCCCGCATCAGCGCCACGACCAGGTGTTCGGCCAGCGGATGGTCGGTGACCAGCGGCCGGAGCACGCCGATGACCGTGTCCGGGCGGCGTAGTCGCAGCTCGGCGTCGGCCCAGGCGACCGCGGCGTCCAGTCGCTGGTGCACCATCCGTTGCCGGACGCGTGCCACCCACGGCCCGGCCAACCCGCCCAGCGGCGTCCCGTGCCAGAGTGCCAGTGCTCGGGCCAGCCGGTCGGCCCGCTCCGCGGTGGGCAGTTCCCGGGCCGTGGCCACCAGCCGTTCGAACCGGTGCAGGTCCACCACCTCGGGGTCGACGTCCCACACGTAGCCGTCCGTGCGGCGGACCACCGCCGCACGGGGCCCTCCGCCGTCGACGGCCTGCGCCTGGCCGAGCATCCGCCGCAGGTGCGACACGTGGGCGTAGACGGTGGCGTGCGCGCCGGCCGGCGGTTCGTCGTCCCACAGCCGGTCGACCAGCGTGTCCACCGGCACCGGCCGGCCGGCGTCGACCGCCAGCGCGGCCAGGACGGTCCGGCGCTGCGCCGGCCCGAGCTCGACGGGACGCCCGCCCGCCACCAACCGCATCGGCCCCAGTAGCCGCAGTTCCATCGTCGCGCTGCGCCCCCGCTCGCGGATACCGCTCACATCGCCAAGCCGACAAGGTTTCAGCAAGATCGCTGTCGGTGTCGGTCACTACGGTATAGATGTGCGCACCGCTCTACAAAACACCCTCGCCTGTCTGGCTGTCGCAGGACTGCTGACCGCGGGCTGTTCGAATGCGACCAGGACGACAAAGCCGCAACTCTCATCCTCGCCAAGGGCGACGGCGTCCGCCGGTCCCACACCACCGGCCGCCGCCAGAGCACACAGTCCGGCGGGAGCGACGGCGTTCGCCCGGTACTGGTGGGGCGACATGCTGAACGCGGCATACCGATCGCTGGACACCACTCAGCTCAAGGCGACCAGCGCCGCGGACTGCCAGACCTGCCAGGACTACGTCAGCACCCTGGAGAGCGCGAAGGCCGAAGGACGGACGTACCACTCGTCCTCGACGGTGACCGACGCCGAGGTGGTGCCGACCGGCACCGGCCAGGACACGGTCGTGTCGGTCTCCTTCGACCAGTCCGCCTACCAGGAGCTCGACGCCCACGGCAAGGTGATCAAGTCGGGCGCCGCGCAGCCGAATCAGGCGATCAACCTGTTCCTCACCTGGATGGGAGACCACTGGGTGGTCAAGGACGTGAGGTCCGGATAGATGATCATTACGAGAGGGGTGGCCGGCACCGGCACCCTCGTCATGGCCGGTACGGCCATGGCCTTCGCCCTCGCCAGGCCGGCGTTCGCCGACCCTGACGGCAAGGACTGCTACCCGCCGTACAGTTCGGTCTGCGTGCGGCCGACCTCGAACGGGACGGCCGAGCACTCCGGCGGCTCCCCGCCCGGTGGTGACGTCTCCCGCTCCGGCGGCAGCGCCGGCCAGGGCCACGAGACCAGGTATGTGCCGCCGTGCCAGCCCAACACACCCGACGACGAGAGCGCGATGTGCGCGTTCGCCGGCGAGCAGTGCGACCCGGCCGACCCGCTGGCGCGGAGGTACTGGGTGTATCAGCGTCCCGCCGGCCGGACCGGAGCCGGCGGCTGGCAGTTCCTGGGCCTCCGGTGCCTGAACTTCGAGGCCGTCAACCAGCCTCCGCCGCCAGCGGTGATCTGGGACGCGATCCAGGACTTCCTGGTTCCGCACGTGACCGTCCGGCCGTATCCGCGCACCGTCGTCCAGTTGTCGACGTTCTTCGACTCCGGGATCCCGGCGACGAAGAACTTCCCCGTGCGGCTCGGGAACGCGCACCTCGACATCCGCGCCCAGGCGGCCTCGTTCGTCTGGCATTTCGGCGACGCCACCGTGACCGGCGGCTCCACCGCCACCCACCGTTACGCGACGGTAGGCCCGATGTCGGTCACCTGCACCGTGTACTACCACGCCCAGTACTCGCTGGACGGCAGGACCTTCCAGCAGCTCCCCACCCCTGACCCGGCGGGAATGCCGATCAACGGACCCGCCGTCGCCCTGATGGTCGACCAGATCCAGAGCGTCGACAACTGACGCCGGCCCACGCGAGGACCAGGGATCTGGATTGCGGTAAGCGTGCCGGCGGGGGAGGCTGCCGTCATGGTCATGCAACTGCTGGCATTCCTGGCCGTGTCCGTGGCGGTGATCTGCACGCCGGGACCCGACACCGCGCTGACGGTGCGGAACGCGCTGGCCGGCGGGCGGCCCGGTGGGATGTGGACGGCGGCCGGGGTGTCGCTGGGACAGTCGGTGTGGACCGTGGCGGCGAGCGCCGGGGTAGCGGGACTGCTGCGGGCTTCGGCGCCGGCGTTCCTGGCGCTGCGGATCGCGGGCGCGGTGTACCTGCTGTACCTCGGCGTGCAGACGTTGCGGGCGGCGTGGCGGGGTCACGGGCACGGGACCGCGGCAGGGCGGCTGGGGTTGCGGCTGTCGCCGCGGAAGGCGCTGCGGCAGGGGTTCGTCAACGACCTGAGCAACCCGAAGATGGCCGCGTTCTTCGTGAGCCTGCTGCCGCAGTTCGCGCCGGGCGGCCGCGCCGGGTTCGCCGCGTTCCTGCTGCTCGGCCTGCTGTTCTGCGCGATGACGTTCGGCTGGCTGGTGGTGTACACGCTCGCCGTGGTGCGGGCGCGCGGGTTCCTCGGCCGGCCGCGGATCCGCCGCGCGCTGGACTCGCTGACCGGCTGCGTCCTGGTGGCCTTCGGCGTCCGGCTGGCCACCGAGCAGCGGTAGGAGAAGGTCGAAGAAACGGCCCCCGGCCAGGGGAGGCCGCGGACCGTTTCCTTCCACGTACTAGTACAGGCCCTCCGTGTAGGGAATCTGGATGGGGCCGAAGGTGCCGCGGACGACGAGCAGGCCGCGGCCTGGCGGGGCGGCGCCGAGGAGGCTGGTGGGCAGCTTGACGCCGAGCAGGTCGCCTTCCATCCGGTTCTCCGGGCGGATGAGGATGCCGCTCTTGCTCTTGCGGGCCTCCACCACGTAGCCGCGGAAGCCGGCGCCGAGTTCGCTGGTGGTGCCGGCCACGATCAGTGCCCTGCCCAGGTCGCGGCCCTCCCGGATGAAGGCCTCCAGCGTCCCCTCGAAGTTGCTGCCGACCAGCATCTCCCCGTCATCGACCAGGACGACGTAGGGGCCTTCCTGGTCGGCGACGGCCTGGTCGAAGTCGTCCTTGGTGAGGTTGACCCCGGTCAGGCTGGCCAGCACGCCGGGCTCGCCGGCCAGCTGGCGTACCGGCGACTGGCGCGGCGTGATCAGCACGATCGGGCAGCCGCCTTCCAGCAGCGAGCGGGCCACCGTCATCAGCGCGGTGGACCGGCCCGAACGCGGCGGCCCGCCGATGACGAACCCGGGCCCGTCGGCGCCCAGGTCGATGCCCAGCGGCGTGAGCTGGTCACCGCCCACACCGGCCAGTGCCCAGGTCAGCTCGTCGGGACGCTCCCCGTCGGACAGCTCCATCGCCTCGTCGTAGGAGATCCGGGCCGGCAGCACGTCCACCCTGGCCGGGCGGAGCTGGCGCGGCACGTCCCGGTCCCGCTCGGTGGCGGCGGCCGCGACCTCGTTGATCCTGGCCACCTGCGCCGGCCCGGCCGGGTCGTCGGACAGCAGCGCGACCTGCACCTCGATGCCGGTCTCGCCGCGGAACCCGCGGCCGGGATCGACCTTGTCGGGCATGTCCTTGGGCCGCAGCCCGGCCATCGAGTAGTCGCTCTTGTCCGACATCCGCAGCACCAGCTTGTCCTCGATCGCGCTGCCCAGCCGCCCCATCAGCACGCTGCGGTCACCGGCGATGACCGCCCGCATCCCCACCCCGGGACCCTCCCGGAGCAGCCGCAGCATGTTCTGGGTGATCCGGCCGGCGTCGATGTCGTCGAAGGAGGCCATGAAGCCCTCCCACCGGTCCAGCAGCAGGATCAGGTACGGCAGCCGCTCCCCGGCCGGCGAGTTCGCCCGCTGCTCGGCCAGGTCGCCGTACCCGTACTGGGCCAGCATCGACTGCCGCCGGCTCACCTCGCCCAGCAGCATGTTGACCAGCCGGTCCACCCTGTCGATCTGGTCGCGGGTGGCCACCGCCCCGGTGTGCGGCAGGTTCGCCAGCGGCACCAGCGCCGCGTTGCCGCAGTCCAGGCCGTACAGGTGCACGTCAGCGGTGGAGCAGGTCATGGCGATGCTGGCCGCCAGCGTCCGCAGCACCGTCGAGCGACCCGACCGCGGCGCGCCCGACACCAGCAGGTGGCTGCCGCCCTCGATGTCGAACAGCGCGGTCACCTGCGCCTGGTCCGCCGGCCGGTCCTCCAGGCCGTACGGCACCTGCGGCACCCCGGACGGTCCCGGCCGCCCCGCCGGCGGCACGTCCTTGATCGGCAGCAGCGCCGGGATCGGCTCCAGCCACGGGCTGGGCTGGGGCGGTACCTCCGCCATCGCGGTGGCCTTGTTGACGGCCTCCACCAGCGCGTGCAGGTCGGTGTCGAGGTCGTCGTCCGGACCGGACGAGCGCGGCCGGGGCAGCGGCTCGCCGATCTTGCCCCAGCGCACCGGGATCACCAGCGGCTCGTTGTTGTCGCCGCTGGTCTTCGGCCGGCCACCGCCGACCCGGCCGGCCTGGAACGCGGTCAGCGCCGAGAACCCGGTCCTGGCGTACGCCCGGCCCGGCAGCGACTTCGGGATGCGGCCGGCGTCGGGCGCGTCGATGACATCGGTGGACTCGCTCGCGTCGGTCACCCGCAGCGCGATCCGGAGGTTGGCGTTGGCCCGGATCTCCGGGCTCACCGAGCCGCCCGGACGCTGGGTGGCCAGCAGCAGGTGCACGCCGAGCGACCGGCCCCGCTGGGCGATGCCGACCAGCCCGGTGACGAAGTCGGGAAGCTCCTCCTTCAGCGAGGCGAACTCGTCGATGACCAGCATCAGCCGGGGCATCGGCGGGTCGTCCGGCCCTGCCGCCGCCCAGTAGTCCTCGATGTCCTTCGCGTTCAGCGTGCCCAGCTGGTGCTCGCGCCGCTTCAGCTCGGCGGTGAGCGAGGCCAGCGCCCGCTCGGTGAGGTGACCGTCCAGGTCGGTGACCATGCCGACGGTGTGCGGCAGCAGCTTGCAGTCCTTGAACGCCGCGCCGCCCTTGTAGTCGATGAGCACGAACGTCATCGCGTCCGGCCGGTTCGCCACCGCCAGCGACCCGATGATGGTCTGCAGCAGCTCGGACTTGCCGGCGCCGGTGGTACCGGCGATGAGGCCGTGCGGCCCGTCCTTGCGCATGTCGATGCCGAACACGCCGTCCATCGAGATGCCGATGGGTGCGAACGTGGTACGCCCACCGCCGGCCCAGCCCTCCAGGATCCGCTCCGGGGTGGGCGGCTCCAGCCGCAGGATGTCCAGCAGCCGCGCCGAGCTGGGGATCGTCGCGTCGGAGTCGTCCCGGCTCACGTCCCGGACCGGGCAGATCGCCCTGGCCAGCCGCTCGCACCACTCCGGACTGACGGCCTCGACCAGCACGCCCTGCTCGCGGAAGCCCCACGCCTGCCGCACCGACATCCGGGTCGGGTGGGCCAGGTCGGCGGTGGCCACCACGTTGCACTCCTCGGGCAGCAGCCGCTCGTCGGCGTCCAGGCAGATCGCGTACACGCCGACCTTGGGGCCGTCGGAGAGGATCTGCGGCATCCCGGGGAACGCGCGCAGCGCCCGCGCGCCGTCCAGCAGCACGATGTAGTTCATCGTGCCGTCCATGTCCATCCGGTTGCTGTTCTCCCGGAACTGGGCCATCCGCTGGTCGACCAGGCTGGCCAGCTCGGCGATCCGGCGGCCCAGCGTCTCGGCGGTGGTGCCGATCATCGCGACCGCCTCGTCGCCCTCCGGGCGGCAGTGCGGCAGCCAGCGCGCCCAGCCCCAGTCCGGCTCGGCGACCTCCTCGGTGAGCAGCACGATCGTGATGTCGCGCGGGCTGTGCAGGGTGGCGGCCTGACCGAGCAGCCAGCGCGCCACGCCGCGGGCCCACGCCTGCGGGCCGGCGACGCCGATCACGCCGGCCTCCCGCAGCGGGACGGTCAGCGGCACGTCCACCAGCACCGGCTTGGCCTGGCTGCCGAGCTCCTCCTCCTCGTTCTGGTCCTTCTTGCCCATCACCTTGACCTGGACGCTGGCCAGCTGGTTGTTGGTACCGAGCCGCAGCACCAGCTTGTCCTTGTCGCGGGCCCGGCGCTCCCACAGCCTGGTGCGCGGGCCGAGCGCGGTGAGCAGCACGTTCGCCGGGTCCGGGCAGTCGTACCGGCGGCGGATCCGCTCCTCGTCGACGGCGCGGCGGATGCGGTTCTCGGCGTTGGCCTTGGCCTCGCGGTACTCGGCCACCTGCTGCTTGTGGCTCTTCTTGCCGCTGCGCCGGCCGGACATCCACTGCCCGACCATCATGACCGGGCTCATCGCGACCATGATGAGCGTGTACGGCTGCTTGGTCATCGCGTACATCATTCCGCCCATCAGCAGCGGGGCGGTGAACATGATGATGCTGAGGCCGGGGGTCTTGTTCTCCTTGGGCTCCGCCGGCACCTCGACCTGCGGGGTGAGCGGCGCCGGCTGGATGCGCGGCGGCCGGTTGTAGGCGAGGCCGCCGTCCTCGTGCGGGGTGAGCGCGGCGTCCGGTGGCAGCGCCGAGGTGATCTGCAGCCGCGTCTCGCCGACCGCGACCAGCTCGTCCAGCCCGACCGGGCCGGACATCCGCAGGTCGCGGCCTTCCACACTGGCCGGTACCGGCCCGCCGAGGTGCTCCCAGCTGATGCCCTGGGGACTGATCGTCACCTTGGCCTGCACCGGCGCGACCGACGGGTCGTCGATCCACACGCCGACCTCGGGGTCGGAGCCGAGGTACAGCTCGCCGAGGCCGACCCTGTGCACCCGACCGGCGTCCGGACCGGACACGATCCGCACCTCGTGGGTGCCGCCGATGTCGTAGTCGGCGAGCGAGCCGTCGCCGGGGCCGCCGAGGCTGACGACCGCGCCGTCGCGGATGGGGCTGCCGGCGAGCGGCTGCTCGGGGTCGAGCGGCCGGCCGTTCACCCACAGGCCGCCGCCGTACTGCGGGGCGCCGTACTGCTGACCCGGGTACTGCGGGGCGTACTGGCCCGGGTACTGCTGCTGCGCGGGGTACTGCTGCCCGTACTGCTGGCCGTACTGTCCGGGGTGGCCGTAGGTCGGCTGGCCGTAGCCGGGGGAGCCGCCGTACGGGTTCTGCTGCGGCGGGTACTGCGGGGGAGCGCCTCCGTAACCGGGCTGCTGCGCTCCGTATCCGGGCGGCGGCGCCTTGCGTGGCCCGAAGGTCTGCTCCCAGCCGGGCACACCGCCGCGGGGTGACGGCGCCGCGGGCGGCGGGTACGGTGCCGGGCTGGACGGTACCGTGACGCTCTGTGGCGCGGGGCCGGGAGTGCCTAGCACTCTTCGGAGGTGTTGCTCCACAATGCGTAATGGCGTGTTCGGCTCGGCGATCAGTACCAAGTCCACTGAGCGGTCAGTGTTGCTGTCCTGGGCCGTGAGGCGGACGTCCATCAGAGTCCTTCGTGTGGGCGGCGCCCGAAGTCGGGTTTACTGCGGAGGGTTTGTCCGCACCTATCATGGCAACAATCCAGAGTGACGGGGGAAGGCCCATACCCACTCCCCTCCCCCGGCGTCTCACGAAAGGAACCCTCCCATGACCATGGGCACGGATGCCGCGATGCGGCCTGGTGGACCGGGCGGTCCCGGCGGCCCCGGCGGCCCCGGCGGCCCTGGTTACCCCGGCGGCCCGGTCGGCCGCGACCGGCTCCCGGTGGCGCCGCGGCAGCGCCGTCCCGCCCTGGCCGTCCTCGCCGTCCTGCTCATTCTCGTCGGCGGCCTCGCCAGCGCCCTGCTGGTCATGCGCACCAGCCAGCAGGCCACTGTCGTCGTCGCCGCCACCGACCTGCCGGCCGGCCACAAGATCACCTCGGGCGACATCAAGCAGGCCAGGCTCGGCGGTGACACCGGCGGGTTCGTCGGCTGGGCCGACCGTGGCCAGGTCATCGGCAACAGCGCCAAGGTGGGCATCTCCGCCGGCGCCCCGATCACCAGCAACGCGCTGGACAAGGGCTCGGCCCCCGCCGCCGACCAGGGCGTCGTCGGCCTGAAGCTGACCTACGCCCAGCTCCCCACCGGCTTCCTTCCGGCCGGCGAACACGTCGAGGCCGTCTTCACGCCGCCGGACTGGGGAAACACCAAGCTCGACACGGCGACGGTCACCCAGATCAAGAACAACGACGGCATCCTCAGCCCGGACGCGGTGGTCGCCACCGCGAAGGTGCAGAGCGACGGCTCCATCATCGTGTCGCTGATCTGCCCCAAGGCCGAGTGCAGCCTGGTGTCCAAGGTCCACAACGTCGGCGCGGTCTCGCTCGTGGCCGTGCACGCCAACGGAAGTAGCTAGCTCGATGGCGCTCATCGTGGTCGCCGGGGACAAGGGCGCGCCCGGCGTCACCACCACCGCCCTCGCCCTCGCCGCCGTCTGGCCCCGGCGGTCACTCTACGTCGAGGCAGACCCGTCGGGCGGTGACATCGTGTTGCGCCTGCGCGGGCAGGGCGGCGCGCCGCTGAACCCGGAACGGGGCCTGATGACGCTCGCCATCGCGGCCCGCCGGGAGATCCCGTTGCAGGAGCTCTGGCAGCACGTCCAGGTCCTCGACGGCGGCATGGAGGTCCTGGTCGGACTGGGTTCCGCGGAGCAGTCGGCGGCGATGCGCGGCTACTGGACGCCGCTCGGCCACGTGCTGTCCCACCTGCCGGACGCCGACGCCATCGTCGACTGCGGACGGATATACCCCGGCACGCCGGCGATGGACATCCTCCGGATGGCGGCCTGCGTCGTTCTCGTCGCCAGGGCCACCGTGGACGGTGTCGCCCACCTCAGGACCAGGGCGCTGGCGCTCAGCACCGAACTGCGCAGCCGCGACTTCGACGGCGTGCCGCTCACCGCCGCGATCGTCGCGCCCAGCAAGTACGAGCATGCCCCGCGCGAGGTGCAGGCGGTCCTCGACGCGGCCGGCGCCCCGGTCCGGGTGATCGGGAGGGTGGCCGAGGACCCGGACGGCGCCGCCCAGCTCCGCGGCGAGTGGGGCCGGCGGCTCGAGAAGTCGATGCTGATCCGTACCGTCCGGCAGGTCGCCACCGTGCTCGCCGCCGGCCTCGCCCAGCCCGGCCAGCCAGGACCGCCGGGCGGCGGTCCGCCGGGCCCGCCGGGCCAGCCGGGCCTGCCCGGCCAGCCGCGGCAGGGCCCACCACCTGGCCCACCACCTGGCCCACCACCGGGTCCTCCCCCTGGGCTGCCACCGGGTTCACCGGGTCCGCAGGCCGCGTCGGGTCCGCTGGGCCGGCCCGAGGCTGCTCCACACCGGATGGGGAAGGGGTAGGCGATGGACTTCACGCTCGTCCGTCGGCTACGGGCGGAGATCGCCGACCAGATCGCGAACCGGCGGCGTGAGGACAGCAACGTCGGCCTCACGCTGAGCCCGGAGGACGAGCGGGTGTTCTCCCGCTCGCTGATCTCCCGCGCGCTGGAGCGGCACATCCAGGTCGAGATGGAGCAGGGCCGCATACCGCCGACCCCGGAGGAGGAGCACGACCTCGCCGAGGCGGTCTACGCGGCGCTGTACGGCGTCGGCCGGCTCCAGCCGCTGCTGGAGGACCAGCTCGTCGAGAACATCGACATCAACGGCTGTGACCACGTGTTCGTGCAGTACGCCGACGGCCGGGAGCTGGTCGCCGACCCGGTCGCCGAGTCCGACGAGGAGCTCATCGAGCTGATCCAGACCCTCGCCGCCTACTCCGGCCTGTCCTCGCGGCCGTTCGACACCGCCAACCCGCAGCTCGACCTGCGGCTGCCGGACGGCTCCCGGCTCTCGGCGGTCATGGAGGTCTGCGAGCGGCCGGCGATCTCCATCCGGCGCGCCCGCCTCACCAAGGTCTTCCTCGCCGACCTGGTCGGCAACGGCACGATCGACCCCGGCATGGCGGCCTTCTTCCGGGCCGCCGTAGCCGCCCGCAAGAACATCATGATCGCCGGCTCCACGAACGCCGGCAAGACGACGTTCCTGCGGGCACTGGCCAACGAGATCCCGCCCGAGGAGCGGCTCATCACCGTCGAGCGGGCGCTCGAGCTGGGCCTGGACAAGTACCCCGAGCTGCACCCGAACGTGGTGTCGTTCGAGGAGCGGCTGCCCAACTCCGAGGGCCAGGGCTACATCTCCATGGCGGAGCTGGTCCGCCGCAGCCTGCGCATGAACCCCAGCCGCGTCATCGTCGGCGAGGTGCTGGGCGACGAGATCGTCACCATGCTCAACGCGATGAGCCAGGGCAACGACGGCTCGCTGTCCACCATCCACGCCAACAGCTCCAACGAGGTGTTCAACCGCATCTCGACCTACGCGATCCAGTCCGCGGAGCGGCTGCCGGCCGACGCCACCCACATGCTGATCGCCGGCGCGATCAACTTCGTGGTGTTCATGAAGCGGCAGAACGACTACAACCGCGGTGGCCGGCTGCACCGGTTCGTGGCCAGCGTCCGGGAGATCACCGGCGTCGACGGCCGGGTGCTGTCCAGCGAGATCTGGTCGCCGGGGCCGTACGGCAGGGGCGTGCCGAACGCGCCCATCGCCTGCATCAACGAGCTCGAGCAGTACGGGTACGACCCGGGTATGTACGGCAGGTGGTCCGGATGAACCTCCCGCTGATCGGCCTCGAGGGCCTCGGCGCCGGCGTGATCGCGGCCTGCGGGATCGTCCTGCTGGTCGTCGCGATCCGCGGCACCTACGTCAAGCCCAAGATCGACCGGCCCGGTGAGCACAAGCAGAGCCGCAGCTCGGTGACGATCCGGCTGCTGCTCGCCGCGGCCGTCGCCGTGCTGGTGCTGGTGTTCAGCCGCTGGGTGGTGGCCGCCATCGCCTCGTTCGCGCTGGTGTACCTGTGGCCGTCGCTGTTCGGCGCGAAGTCGTCGTCCAACCTGGCGATCCGCCGGCTGGAGGCGCTCGCCGCCTGGTGCGAGTCGCTGCGGGACACGATCGCCGGCGCGGTCGGCCTGGAGCAGGCCATCCCGGCCTCGCTCGCCGCCGTCAACGAGACGATCCGGCCGCACGTGGGGCTCATGGTCGACCGGCTGCGCACCCGCCAGCCGCTGCACCAGGTGCTGGAGCGGTTCGCCGACGACCTGGACGACCCGAGCGCGGACCTGATGATCGCCGCGCTGATCCTCAACTCCAAGCTCCGCGGCCCCGGCCTGCGTGACGTGCTCGGCGCGCTGTCCACCTCGACCCGCGAGGAACTGGACATGCGCCGGCGGGTGGAGGCGGCCCGCAAGTCCACCCGCCGGTCCGCCCAGATCGTGGTGGGGGTGACGCTGGTCGTCGCCGGCGGCCTCACGTTCCTCAACCGGAACTTCGTGCAGCCGTACGACAGCGCCCAGGGCCAGATGGTGCTGATCTTCGTGGTGGCGATCTTCGCGCTGGGCTTCCTGTGGCTGCGCAAGCTCGCCGACTTCGAGCGCCCGGACCGGTTCCTCCGTACCGGCGTGGATTCGCTGCTGATCCAGGAGGACGAATGAACACGCTCCTCATCCTCGCTGTCCTCTGCGGGGCGCTGTCCGGCCTTGGGCTGTACGTGTTCGTGATCGCGATCAAGAAACAGGACGTCAGCCTCAGCGTGCAGATCGCCAAGCTGGACGCGGCCACCCGCCAGAACCACGCCAGGATGGCGCTGCCCACCTCGGAGCGGCTGGACGGGATCAGGGCGCTGCTCGGCAAGCGGCTGGTCGACTGGACCGTCGAGCGCGGCTGGACGCTCAAGCGGTACCGGCAGGACCTCACCGTCCTGGACCGCTCGCTGGAGGGCTTCCTCGCCTCCAAGGCGCTGTTCGCCCTGGGCGGCCTGGTGGTCGGCCCCGTCGTGATCAGCGTCTTCGTCGTGGTGCTGGGGACCGGCAACTTCGTGTTGCCGCTGTGGGGGGCGGCGCTCGCCGCCGTGGCCGCCTTCTTCATTCCGGACGCGGGGCTGCGCAGGGAGGCCGACACTCGCCGGCGGGACTTCCGGCACTCCGTCGGCTCGTTCCTCGACCTGGTGTCGATGAACCTGGCCGGCGGCCGGGGCGTGCACGAGGCGCTCAAGAGCGCCGCCGACGTGGGTTCCGGCTGGTCGATCGCGCGCATCCGTGACGCGCTCGCGTTCGCCCGGCTGCAGGGCCTCACCCCGTGGGCCGCGCTGGGCCAGCTCGGCGAGGACATGGGCGTGGACGAGCTGCGTGACCTGGCCGCGGCGCTCGCGCTGGTGGCCGAGGACGGTGCCAAGGTCCGGCAGTCGCTGTCGGCCAGGGCCACCTCGCTGCGTCGCAAGGAGCTGACCGAGATGGAGGGCAAGGCGGGCGAGCGCTCACAGTCGATGCTGGTCGCTCAGCTCGTCCTGTGTTTCGGTTTTATGGTTTTCTTGGCCTACCCTGCCGTCATCCGAATTTTTGGGGCATCGTAGGCCGACACCGGTGCGCGGGGGATTGAGCAGGTCCGGTGCTGGGTACAGTAATCACGACATATCTCGTGTAGGGGAGATCGTCATGCTTGCTCCCGGTGTTACCGGGCTCCTGCCGGCTCAGCAGGCCGCCGGGATCCATTACCTGTACCTGATGCTGAGAACGCGGCTGGACGACGTGCGCCGGGACGACCGCGGCGCGTCGGCGGTCGAGTGGGCGGTCATCGCTGGGATCTGCGTGGCGCTGGCCGTCGTGATCGCGGGGGCGATCAAGCTTGTGGTCAACCACGGCAAGAGTCAGATCGACCAGGGCACCACGACTGGGCCGTGACCTTCGTGCGGGGGACAGGAGGTCGAATCGTGCGTACGCCAGGCCGCCGCAGGCGGGGGGACAGCGGAGCGTCCGTCGTGGAACTGGCGGTGCTCGCACCCGGCCTGATCGCGCTGATTTTCCTGGTCATCCAGGCGGCGCTGTTCCTGCACGGCAGGAACGTCGTTGATGGCGCCGCCCGGTACGGCGCCAGGGCGGCCCGTGCCTACGTGCCGCCGCAGGACGACCCGATCGGCAAGGGCCAGCATGACGGCGAGACCGCCGCGGAGGACTACGTCCAACAGGTCGGCGGCAAGGCCGTCGCGCTGGACGGCGGCGTCATCGTGCACCGGGACGCCAACACCGTGCACGTGGAGGTCCACGCCAAGGTCGTCTCGCTGATTCCCGGCTTCGACATCCACATCACCGGGACGTCGAACGGTCCGGTGGAGCGCTTCGTGCCGGGGGCGGGGCCGGGGGCGGTGCCGTGATTGGGCGGCGGCGCGGCGACCGGGGGAGTCTCGCGGTCGAGGTCGTGCTGCTGGTGCCCGGCGTGCTCATGCTGCTGATGCTGATGATCGCCGGCTCGCGGGTGGTGCGGGCGCAGGCCGCGGTGCAGAACGCCGCGCACGACGCGGCCCGCAGCTACAGCCTCGACTTCAACAGCGCGAACGCGGAGACGGCGGCGGAGCAGTCCCTCGACGACTCCCACGTGCACTGCACGAGCCTGAGCGTCGACCCGCCGTCGGGGAACGCGGTTCCCGGCGGCAACGTGACCGTCCGCGTCCACTGCACGATCTCGCTCAGCGACCTGGCGTTCATCGAGGTCGGGGCGAAGACGTTCACGGCGAGCATGACCGCGCCGATCGACTGTTACCGGGCGGGGCAAGGGCAGGCAGTGGGATGTGGCGGACCCTGACGCGGCGCCGCCGGCGGAACGACCGCGGCGCGATCTCTCCGATGGTGGCCGTGCTGGGGCCGGCGTTCATCCTGCTGATCGGGCTGGTCTACGACGGCGGCTCGACGCTGGAGGCCAGGGAACGGGCCTTCGACCTGGCCCAGCAGGCCGCCCGCGCCGGTGCCTCGCACGGCATCGACCAGAACGCGCTGCGCCAGGGCACGCTGGCGATCAACGAGCAGCAGGCGCAGGCCGCCGCGATGGACTTCCTGACCACGGTCGGCCGGAACGAGAACTTCCACCTGGAATACTCCGCCGACGGATCGGGTAACAAGACCGGTGCAACCGTCAGCGCCGATCAGAAGACCATCCAGGTCACCGTCGTGATCAAGCACCACACGTCGTTCCTGTCGGCGTTCGGCTTCAACGACGTCGACGTTCACGCGACCGCGAGGGCCACGGTGCTGCGGGGCGTGAATCAGGAGGAGGCGCCGTAATGGCACGGCAGCGGGTGTCCCCGATCGACAGGGCGATGAGAGCGCGCGGTCGGGACCGCGTGCTCGGCTTCTTCGCCCTGCTCGTGATGCTGCTGATCGTCGCGGGCATCCCGGCGGGGCTGATCTATTTCGTGGGCTGGCCGTTGCCGCACAAGATGCCCCGGTCCAGCGACTTCACCAGCCAGGTCGACTGGGAGACGATCGTCAAAGCGATCGCCTGCGTGATCTGGGTGCTGTGGCTCCAGCTGGTGTGGTGCCTGCTCGTCGAGCTGAAGGCCGGGATACGCGGCCGCGCCATGGCCGGCCAGGTGCCGATGTCCGGCGCCAGCCAGGACCTGGCCCGCCGGCTGGTGGGCGCGTTCCTGCTGCTGATGACCGCCAGCGGCCAGCTCAGCCACCTGGGCGGCGGCGGGCACGCCCAGCCGCGGGCGGCCGTCGTCGCGAGCGTGCCGCAGGTGTCGCTGGGCGACATGTCGTACCAGCAGGCGCCGCAGGCACCGCCGCGGGCGATCCAGGCCGCGCCGATGCCGGGCGTGTACGCCGAGCAGCAGGACGGCGGAGGTGGGCAGCAGGCGGTGACCACCCAGACCGCCGCGACGGTCACCAAGGTCTACGTGGTCAAGGCGCCGCAGGGCGGGTACCACGACAACCTCTGGGACATCGCCGAGCGTCACCTCGGCAACGGGCTCCGTTACCACGAGATCTACGACCTCAACAAGGACCACGTCCAGCCGGGCGGCGGCAAGCTCACCAAGGAGTCGCTGATCCAGCCGGGTTGGCGGCTGGTGATGCCGGCCGACGCCACCGGTGAGGACCTCATCATCGAGGGCCAGGCCGCCCCGCCGCCGGTCCAGCAGCAGGCGCCCGCCCCGGCCGCGCACCACCAGCAGCAGCACCTCAACCCGGCCGACGCGCCGGTACTGGACGCGGTCTACGCGCGCGGCGGCGCCGGCGGGGGCGACGGCGGCAACGGCGGCGGCTCGGGGCTGTCCTCGCGGCCCGGCACCAGCTCGGCGATGGAACAGATCAGGGCGCTCGCCGACAACCCGACCCGGGACGCCCGGTGGTCGCTGGTCGGCGGCGAGCTGCTCGCGTTCGGCCTGATGGAGGCGCTGGTCGGCGCGCGCAGGCGGCAGGCCCGGCAGGCCCGGCCCGGCGAGCGGCTGCCCCGCCCCGACCAGGGCGCGGCCGGCCTGGAGGCGGCCATGCGGCTGCGGGCGGACGCGGCCGGCAGCGAGTTCCTCGGCCAGGCGACCCGCGCCCTCGCCGCCGGGCTGGCCGCGGAGGGCAAGGCGGTGCCGCAGTTCTACGCGGTCCGGCTGGCGGGCGACGTGCTCGAGTTCTGGCTGACCCCGGCCCGGCTGGACCCGCCGGCGCCGTTCGTGCCGGAGAACGACGGCAACACCTGGGTGGTGCACCGCGCCGCCCTCCCCGACGAGCCCGTCGACGCGCCCGCGCCGCTGCCCGGCCTGGTCTGCCTCGGCGACGACGAGCGCGGCCGGGTGCTGGTGGACCTGGAGGCCGCCGAGGGCGTCATCGGCGTGGACGGTCCGGCCGAGGGGGTGCGGGCGCTGCTCGCCTCGCTGGCCGCCGAGCTGGCCACCAACAGCTGGTCGGACGGCCTGCGGCTGGTGCTGGTCGGGTTCGGCGCCGAGATGGCCGCGCTGGCCCCGGACCGGGCGCTGGTCACCGACGACCTGAACGCGGTGCTGGACGAGCTGGAGGCCCGCGCCGCCACCGTCACGCACGCGCTCGGCGCCGGCACCGACGGCTCGGTGATGAACGGCCGGGTACGCGGCAACGCCCAGTACTACCTGCCGGACTACGTGCTGGTCGGCACCCCGCCCGGCGAGGCGGCGCTGGACCGGCTGCGGACGCTGTCCCGGCGCGCCCGTGGCGCCTTCGGCATCGTCGTCGCCGGCGACGTGCCCGGCGCGACCTGGCGGTTCAGGCTCGGCCCGGACGGGATGCTGGACACCGGCCCGCTCGGCCTGCGGCTGCGCGCCCAGCAGCTGCCGCGCGAGGCGTACGGCGCGCTGGCCTCGCTGCTGCACGCCGCCAACACCGAGACCGGGGCGCCGGCCGCGACCGCGGACGGCGCGCCGGCGGCCCGGCCCGCCAGGTCGGAGCCCCAGCGCGTCCCGGTGGTCGCGCCGCAGGGCCTCGACCCGGACCAGCCGCCCGGCCTGTTCGTGCGGATCTTCGGCGAACCGGACGTGTTCGGGCCGCCGGACTTCGCCCCCGGCACCCCGCTGACCGTGGAGATCGCCGCCTACCTGGCCCTGCGCGCCGACGGCGTGTCCGAGCAGGCGCTCGGCGCGGCGATCTGGCCGCGCGGCGCCCGCGGTGCGGAGAAGACCGCGGCGCTGCGCCAGGTCGGCGAGTGGCTCGGCGTCGACGCCCAGGGCCAGCCCCGGCTGGTCACGCTGCCCGACGGGCGGCTGCGGCTGACCGGTGACGTGCGGCTGGACTGGTACCAGTTCAACGCGCTGGTCGGCCGGTCGGGTCCCGGTGACCTGGAGCGTGCGGTGGAGCTGCTGCGCGGCCCCATCGCCGCCGACCGTCCCGCCGGCCGGTACTCCTGGCTGGCCCAGGAGGCGATCGAGTACGACGCCCCGGTGCTGGCCGCGGAGGCCTGCCACCGGCTGGTCTTGCAGGCCGCCGGCGCCGACGACCTGAACCTGGCCACCCACGCCGCCCGCCAGGGGCTCGCCATCGACCCGCTGTCCACGCTGCTGTGGAAGGACCTGATCAAGATCGAGCGCACCCGCAACGGGGACGCGGGCGCCCGGGTGATCGTGGAGGAGATGGCGCAGGCGATGCGGGCCAGCGGCACCGACGGGCTGGAGGCCGACGTGGAGACGCTGCTGCGCACGTTCGCCCCGCGGACGGCGGCGGCCACCCGGCCGCTGCGCCGCAAGCCGGTGATCGTGGCAGTGGCGGCCTGATCCACTCTGAACACGGGCCGTATCCATAGGGGTACCCGCAGCGTTGACCGGACGTGAGTACGACACACTCCGGCCGCTCCGGGAACCGCACGCCAACCAGCCCGGGCGACCGGACGGGCCGCTCCGCCCGGCTGTCCTGATCCGCCGCCGGTCCACGGAACGACCCAGCCGCGAGGCTCTCCGGCCCTTCCGGTGGCCCTGACATTCCCCTGTCACGCCGGAAGGTCCGGAGAGCGTCCACCGGATACATCGCTGGATGTGTCCAACCTGCTACACGCAGGCGCGAACGTCACGCTTCCCTCACCAGGGTGGCCGGGCATACGAGGGTGGTGCCCGGACTCCCTACGACGGCGGTGGTGGGCCGGGCAGGGGGTCCGGAACGGAATCCGGCCCGCCACCGCCGTCCGGAACGCCGCCGCCGCGGTCAGCCGGACCCGCGCCAGCCCTGGTCGGCGAGGCGCACCGGACCGAACCTCGGGCGGTTGTGGGTGTCGAGCAGGTCCACCAGCGCGCCCAGGCCGTCCAGGCGGAAGTCGGCGACGGCCGCGTCCGGCCCGCTCGCGTGCAGGTGCCCGTACGGCCCGCGCCGGATCAGCGCCGCCGCCAGCCCCGCCGCCACCGCCGGCCGGACGTCGACGTCCAGCCGGTCCCCGACGTAGAGGATCTCCTCCGGCAGGCAGCCGGAGGCCACCACCATCGCCGCGAAGTACTCCGGCGTCCCGGCCACCCCCGCGGTGACCAGGTCGGCGGCGCCGGCCAGCGGCCCGGCCTCGGCCCGCGCCCCGGCGCCGGCCGCCGCCAGCCCGACGATCAGCCCGCGGTCGCGCAGCGCGGCCAGGCACGGGGCCGCGTCCGGATACGGCGTGCCCGCCACGGGCGGCGCCGGCGGCGGGTCCGCCGGCCGGAAGTACGCCGCCACCTCGGCCTCGTCCCGCCCACGGGCCGCGAAGCCGCCGAGCACGGCCAGGAACGCGTGCCGGGGCACGCCGCACGCGTCGGCCCAGGCCGTGTACCTCGCCGACTCGTCGAGCAGCGTCTCGCCGAGGTCGAAGAACACCGCCCGGATCCGGCCGGGGCGCCGCCGCGCGCTGTTGTCGTCCACCGCTGGACCACGCTACGACCTGCGGCCGGTTCCGGCGGGGAGAACGCGATAGGTGCGCGCGCCGGGAACCGGTACGCTGTCGGCGTTCGCGGTGTCGGCTGCCCCTCGACTCCGATCGCCTGTCGGAGTTCCACGGGGGAACGCCATGACGGCTGTTGACGTGATCGACAGCGAGGTACGGGAGCGCGTGCGCCGCCGCGGGCTGGA
Source organism: Mycobacteriales bacterium (assembly GCA_045806985.1). Lineage (GTDB taxonomy): Bacteria > Actinomycetota > Actinomycetes > Mycobacteriales > JBJMIH01 > JBJMIH01. Next base: position 34,067 of record JBJMIH010000286.1, read on the forward strand.
CCCGGCGCGTGACCCGGCCGCCGTCCGCGGCCTGGTCGACGAGGTGCTCGCCGAGTACGAGGACCGCGCGCTCAGCGCCGACCTGCCGCCGGTGGGCGACCGCCGCCAGCTCGCCAGGATCGTGTTCGACGCGGTCGCCGGGTACGGGCCGTTGCAGCCGTTCCTGGACGACCCGGCGGTCGAGGAGATCTGGATCAACGAGCCGGGCCGGGTGTACGTGGCCCGCGACGGCCGGTCGGAGCTGACCACCACGATCCTCACCGCCGACCAGGTCCGCGAGCTGGTGGAACGGATGCTGCGGACGTCCGGCCGCCGGCTCGACCTGTCCACCCCGTTCGTGGACGCGACGCTGCCGGACGGCTCCCGCCTGCACGTGGTGATCCCGGACATCACCCGCAGGCACTGGGCGGTCAACGTCCGCAAGTTCGTGCTCCGCGCGCACGGCCTGGACGAGCTGGTACGGCTCGGCACGCTCACCCCGCAGGCCGCCCGCTTCCTCGAGGCGGCGGTGGCGGCGGGCCTGAACGTGATCGTCTCCGGCGGCACCCAGGCCGGCAAGACCACCCTGCTGAACTGCCTCGGCGCGGCGATACCGGCCCGCGAGCGGGTGGTGAGCTGCGAGGAGGTCTTCGAGCTGAAGCTGCCGCTGCCGGACTGGGTGGCGATGCAGACCCGGCAGGCCAACCTGGAGGGCACCGGCGAGATCCCGCTGCGCCGCCTGGTCAGGGAGGCGCTGCGGATGCGCCCCAGCCGGCTCATCGTCGGCGAGGTACGCCAGGCCGAATGCCTCGACCTGCTCATCGCGCTCAACTCGGGCCTGCCGGGCATGTGCTCGCTGCACGCCAACAGCGCCCGCGAGGCGGTGGTCAAGCTGTGCACGCTGCCGCTGCTGGCCGGCGAGAACATCGGGCACGCCTTCGTGGTGCCCACCGTGGCGTCCTGTGTGGACCTCGTCGTGCACCTGACCGTCGACGCCAGGGGCCGCCGCCGGGTCACCGAGATCGTCGCCGTGCCCGGCCGGGTGGAGGGCACGGTGGTGGAGACCGCCGACCTGTTCGCCAGCCGCGACGGCCAGCTGACCAGAGCCGACGGCTTCCCGCCCTACCCCGACCGCTTCGCCGCCGCCGGCCACGACCTGGCCGCCCTCCTGGCCCCGACCTCACCGCGCGCGCCCTCCCGCTACCCACCACCCCGCCCCGACGACCGCCAGGGAGCCACCCCGTGACCGCCGCCGCGATGCCACTGCCACCGCTGGACGACGGCCGGCGAGGTGGGTCGTGAGCGGGGCGCTGGTCGGGTTGCTGGCCGGGGTCGGTGTGCTGCTGGTCCTGCTCGCCCGGCGCCCGCCGGGCGCGCCGGCCGCCGCCCCGACGCCTCGCGTGACGCGGGTGGAGCTGCGGCGGCGGATGCTGGCCGAGGCGGGGCTGCGGGGCGTCTCGCCGGCGCGGCTGCGCGGGCTCCAGGCGCTCGCGGCGACGGCCGCCTTCCTGGTGGTGCTGCTGGTCTCCGGCACCGTGACGATCGCCGGCTGCTTCGCCGCCTTCGGGTACGCCACCCCGTCCGTCATGGTCCGGCGGCTGCGCGACCGCCGCCGCGCCGACCTGCGCGAGCTGTGGCCGGACGTGGTGGACAACCTGGCGTCCGCGGTCCGCGCCGGGATGCCGCTGCCGGAGGCGCTGGGCCAGCTCGGCACTCGCGGTCCGGAGCCGCTGCGCCCGCCGTTCACCAGGTTCGCCGCCGACTACCGGACCAGCGGCCGGTTCGCCGAGTGCCTGGACCGGCTCAAGGATGCCCTGGCCGACCCGGTCGGCGACCGGATCTGCGAGGCGCTGCGGATGGCCCGCGAGGTGGGCGGCAGCGACCTCGGCCGGCTGCTGCGCACCCTGTCGGCGTTCCTGCGGGAGGACGTCCGTACCCGCGCGGAGCTGGAGACCCGGCAGGGCTGGACGGTGAACGCCGCCCGGCTCGCGGTGGCCGCGCCCTGGCTGGTCCTGCTGCTGCTCGCCACCCAGCGGCAGACGCTCGCCGCGTACGACACCCCGCGCGGCTCCCTGGTGCTGCTGGTCGGCGGCGGCACCTGCGTGCTGGCGTACCGGGTGATGCTGCGGATCGGCCGGCTGCCCGAGGAGAGGCGGGTGCTGCGGTGAACGGCACCCTGCCCGGCGCGCTGGTCGGCCTCGTCTTCGCCGTCGCGGTGCTCGCCGCCGTCCGGTGCGCGCCGCCCGCGCGCCGGCCCGGGCTGGCCGCGCGGATCGTGCCGTACCTGGGAGACGGCACCGCCGACCTGTCCGCCGGAAACAGCCCGCTCGACCGGGAGGACGCCGACCCACCGCCGTTCGGCACGGCGGGCCGGCTGCTCGCTCCGGTGCTGGCACGGGCCGCCGGCCGGCTGGACGCGGTGGTCGGCGGCCGCCGGTCGGTACGCCGCCGGCTGGCCGCCCTCGGCAGCGGCCGGACCGTGCCGGACTTCCGGGTGGAACAGCTGGCCACCGGTGGTGTCGGCGTGGTGGCGGGGGTGGTGCTGGCGGCGGTGACCACGGTCGCCAGTGGCCGGCTCGACGTGCTGAGCGCGTCGCTGTTCTGCCTGGCCGGGCTGGCCGGCGGCGTGTGGGGCCGGGACTGGTACCTCACCGTGCAGGTACGCCGGCGCGAGACGGCGATGCTGGCCGAGTTCCCGGTCGTCGCCGAGCTGCTGGCGCTGGCCGTCACCGCCGGTGAGGGGGTGGTCGCCGCCCTGGAGCGGGTGGCCAGGCTGTGCGGTGGCGAGCTGTCCGGGGAGCTCGCCGCGGCGCTGGCCGAGACCAGGGCCGGGACGCCGCTCGCCGAGGCGCTCGGCCACCTGCGCGAGCGCACCACCCTGGAGCCGCTGGCCCGCTTCGCCGACGGGGTCGTGATCGCGCTGGAACGCGGCACCCCCCTGTCGGAGGTGCTGCGCGCCCAGGCCACCGACGTGCGCGAGGCCGGCAAGCGGGCGTTGCTGGAGGCCGGCGGCCGCAAGGAGATCGCCATGATGGTCCCGGTGGTCTTCCTGGTATTGCCGGTGACCGTGCTGTTCGCGCTGTACCCCGGCCTGGTGAGCATCGTCTCGATGGCCCACTGACCGACCCGCTGAGAGGACCTGCCTTGTACCTTCCGTACCGTCCGTACCGCCGTGGTGACCGTGGCGACATCCCCGGCTGGGTGATGGTGACGGTGATGACGGCCGCCCTGGTGGTGGCCGTGCTCACCGCCTTCCGCCAGCCGATGGTCGACGCCGTACGCAATGCGCTGAACAGCGTCACCGGATGAGCGGATGGCCAGACCTCCGGACGCGGGCAGCGCGATCGTCGAGTTCGTCATGGTGGCCGTCCTGCTCCTGACGCTGCTGTTCGGCGTCATCCAGGTCGCGGTGTACCTGCACGTCCGCGACGTGGTGGCGGCGAGCGCGGTGGAGGGCGCCCGGTACGGCGCGCTGGCCGGCGTCGACGATCCCGGGCGCGGCGCCGAGCGGACGCTCGCCCTCATCAGGAGCGCGGTCGGGACGCGGGCCGCGGCGGCGGTGCGCTGCACCGGCAGCCGCGGTGACGCGGCCGGCCTGCCGACCGTGCGGGTGCGCTGCACCGGCGAGCTGCCGCCGGTGTTCGCCCCGGCCGGCGGCGTGCTGCCGATCGACGTCAGCGCCGAGGCCGTCGCGGAGGTGCCATGAGGCGCCGGTACCGCGGCGGCGATGGCGGCAACGCGCTGGTGGAGTTCACCTTCCTCGCGGTGGTGCTGATGGTGCCGCTGCTCTGGTTCGTGCTGGCGATCTTCCAGGTCGAGCGGAACGTGTACGGCGTCACCGAGGCGGCCAGGGAGGCCGGCAGGGCGTTCGCGACCACGCCGGGCACGGATGTCGACGCCGCCCGGCGGCGGGCCGAGGTGGCCGCCGCGCTGGCCATCGGCGGCCTGGGCCTGGACCCCGGCGCGGCGCGGGTGTCGTACCTGCCGCCGGGCGGCCGGTGCGGGCGGGACGGCGAGATCACGCCGAGCCTCGCGCCCGGCAGCGCGTTCACCGTGTGCGTGCGCCGCACGCTGCGCTTCCCGGGCGTGCCCGGCATCGTCGACGGCGGCAACAACACCGCGTACGGCCAGTTCAGGGTGCGGGTCGATCGGTACAGGCCGGCAGCGGGGTGACCATGGCCCGCCGCGACGACGAGGGCACCGTGATCCCGCTGGTGCTCGGCATGGTGATGGTGGCGGCGCTGGTGACCTTCGCGGTGGTGGTCACCTCGGCGGCGTTCGTCGCGCAACGTGACCTCCAGTCATTCTGCGACGGCGCGGCGATCGCCGCGGCCCAGCCCGGTCCGGACGAGGTCTTCGCAGGTCAGAGCCTCGGCTCGCTGCCGATCGACCGGACGGCGGCGCAGGCCAGGGTGGACGCGTACGCCGCCGGCGGCGACCTCCCGCGCGGGTACCGGTGGGCCAGGGTGACGGAGAGTGGCGATCATGTGACTGTGGCCTGCCACGCCCATGTCGTGCTGCCTCTCGGCGCCGCGTTCGGGCTGGCCGGCGGGGTCGACCGGGACGCGACCTCGTCCGCGCGGGCACCCACCGGATGACCAGCGGTGCTCTACGTACCCTTACGTCCGGTTCCAATCGCGACACTCTCCGCTGTGGACGCCGAAACGCTGGAAAGACGGCTGTCCACGTGGGAGCGTGGTTGCCATGGTGGACACAGGTCTCAACGCAACCGCCGCGGCCCTGCTCGGGCTGCTGCACGAAGGCCCGATGACCGGTGGCCAGCTCGCGGCGGCCGCCCGCGATCGTCTCGGGGCGTTCTGGAAGATGACCCGGAGTCAGATCTACCGGGAGCTCCCGGTGCTGGCCGATCAGGGGTACGTGCGGGCCGGCAAGATCGGGCTGCGCGGCGCCGTGCCCTATCACCTCACCGTGAAGGGCAGGAACGCGTTCCGTCGCTGGCTGGACCACGACCCGTCCGGGGAGGCCCAGCGCAACCCGGTGCTGCTCAGGGTGTTCTTCGGCGATGTGTACGGCGCCGTCAAGCTGCGCAAGCTGCTGGCCGAGCGCCGCGACGAGGACAGGGAGCGGCTCAGTATGCTGCGCGACCAGATCAAGGAGGCGACGGCCGACGGCGACAAGTACCGCAAGGCGGCGCTGGACTGCGTGCTGAAGCAGCTCGAATCGGAGCTGCGCTGGCTCCAGTCGGTCCGGCTCTGACCCGGTCCCTGCCGCTCCGCGAACCGCGCGCCTCTCGCGTACCCTTCAAGGTGTGGCAGGCCAGGATTTCCCCGAGGAACATGCCGAGCTCTCCAAGATCCTCGACAACGTCGAAGCGGTCCTGGACCTCGGCAAGCTTCGCCGTGAGCTGGCGGAGCTGAACGAGCGGGCCGCGGCCCCCGACCTCTGGGACGATCAGGACAAGGCGCAGCGGGTCAACTCCCGGCTGTCCGCCGTCCAGAACGAGATCTCCCGGGTGGAGGGCCTGCGCCAGCGGCTCGAAGACGTGGCGATCATGCACGAGCTGGCTGAGTCCGAGTCCGACCAGGCCACCGCCGAGGAGTCCGCCGCCGAGCTGGTCACCCTGCGCCGCGAGGTCGAGGCGCTGGAGGTCCGGACGCTGCTGTCCGGCGAGTACGACGCCCGCGACGCGCTGGTCACGATCAGGTCGGAGGCCGGCGGCGTGGACGCCGCGGACTGGGCCGAGATGCTGATGCGGATGTACCTGCGGTGGGCCGAGCGGCACGGCTACCCCACCGAGGTGTACGACACGTCGTACGCGGAGGAGGCCGGCATCAAGTCGGCCACGTTCGCGGTGAAGGCCCCGTACGCGTACGGCACGCTGTCGGTCGAGCAGGGCACCCACCGGCTGGTCCGGATCTCGCCGTTCGATAACCAGAGCCGCCGGCAGACGTCGTTCGCCGGTGTCGAGGTGGTGCCGGTGGTCGAGCAGACCGACCACATCGAGATCCCGGAGGACGAGATCCGGGTCGACGTGTACCGGTCGTCCGGGCCTGGCGGCCAGGGCGTGAACACCACCGACTCCGCCGTCCGCATCACCCACCTGCCCACCGGCATCGTGGTCTCCTGCCAGAACGAACGCTCGCAGCTCCAGAACAAGGCCACCGCCATGTCGGTGCTCCAGGCGAAGCTGCTGGAGCTGCGGCGGCGGGAGGAGCAGAGCAAGATCGACGCCCTCAAGGACACCGGCAACTCCTGGGGCAACCAGATGCGCAACTACGTCCTGCACCCCTACCAGCAGGTCAAGGACCTGCGGACCGGGTACGAGACCGGCAACACCCAGGCGGTCCTGGACGGCGACATCGACACCTTCATCGAGGCCGGCATCCGCTGGCGCCGCCAGCGGCAGGCATGACACTTCGTGCGGAATCCACTCCGTACCGTGTCCTGATCATGCTTGCTTGTAACATACCCGGGCTTGTGCCCGAATTGTTATCGGAGGACCACACCCGCCGGTAGGGCGCTGGGTATTGAACGTTTAGGCTTTTCCAGCGGCCGGCGGGGGGACCGCCCACGCGGGGGGACCGCACGTGTCCCCTGAACGTGTCGAGTCATACCACGTACTTAAAAGGGGTCAGTTTTGAGAATCACGAAGAGACTCTTCACAGTCGCTTCGGCGCTGGTACTGGCGGGAGGTGCCGGCCTCCTCGGCGCAACGGCCGCCAACGCGGACCCGATCAAGGCACACGGCGTCGACCCTGGGTCTGGCACCGTGTCGGTGTCGGTCGAAGACCACTGCGAGTCAGTGAACGTTCATCTCGTCAACAACGCCTCGGTTCCGGTCACCGTGCACGTCGAGGGTGGCCAGGACTCGAAGGATGTTCCGCAGCTCGTCGCCGGTGCGTCGGCGGACGTGACGCTTGTCTCGAAGCCTGGTGACGTCATCACGACGACGGCCCCCGGCATCGACGTCACCATCACGGGTGACTCCCCGCACACCAACACCGCCAAGGGCTGCACCGCATCCGGCACTGCCACCATCAAGCCGGACTGCGGCGGCAAGGCTTCCGTCACGGTGGCGAACACGAGCCTCCTGCCGATCAAGGTCACGGTTGGCGACACCGAGGTCGACCTCGACGCGGGCCAGAGCAAGACCATCGAGGTCACCGGGCTCAAGAGCGGCGACAAGGTGCACGTGTCGGATCCCATCAACGTCGACCTCACCTACACCGAGCCGGCCAGCTGCAATGGCGGTGGCGGCGGTAACAACGGTGGCGGCAACAACGGCGGTGGGAACAACAACGGCGGCAGCAACAACGGTGGCAACAACAACAACAGCTCCTCCGGTGGGGGCGGCAGCAGCCTGCCCACGACCGGTGGTTCCACCGGCCTGATGGTGGGCGGCGGCACGCTGCTCCTGCTGGCTGGTGGCGTGCTGATGCTGGTGTCGCGTCGTCGGCGCCAGGGCACCACCGAAGAGGCCTGATTCAGGCAGCAAGCGGCTCACGGAAAAGGTCCCGCCCGGAAGGGCGGGACCTTTCTCGTGTCTGTGGGCGGTCAGGCCTGGTGCGTGGCCACCAGGAACGCCACCGTCAGGGCGAGCGCGATGAGGACTAGCAGGATCCAGTCCGGGGCGTGGCGGGACTCGCCGTGCAGTTCCGCCCGGGTGGCCCGGCACGAGGAGCAGCGACCCTCCGAAACCGGCCCGGCACAGCGAGCGCAGATCAACTGATCACAACACACCGTCACCACCTCCTCATCGGACGGCCTCCCGGGCCCATCATGACGCATGCCCGTCCGTATCGCTACGTCACGTGGTCAGCCAGTACGCCAGCAGTGGCGGGGAACACGGTCTTGGTTTCGCGGAGTAGACTCGCCGCTCGTGATTCGCCTCCAGAACGTGACCAAGGTCTACCAGGCAAGCCGCCGTCCCGCGCTGGAAGACGTCAGCGTGGAGATCGAAAAAGGCGAGTTTGTCTTCTTCATCGGCGCCTCCGGCTCCGGCAAGTCCACTTTCATCAAGCTGCTGCTGAAGGAAGAGGACACCAGCCGGGGCAAGGTGTGGGTGGCCGGGAAGGACCTGAAGCGGCTGTCCGGATGGAAGGTTCCCAGCTACCGGCGCACGATCGGCTGTGTCTTCCAGGACTTCCGGCTGCTGCCCAACAAGACCGCCTTCGAGAACGTGGCGTTCGCCCTGGAGGTCATCGGCAAGCCCAAGTCCACCATCCGCCGGGTCGTTCCCGAGGTGCTCGACCTGGTTGGGCTGGACGGCAAGGCCAAGCGGATGCCGAACGAGTTGTCCGGTGGTGAGCAGCAGCGGGTCGCGATCGCCAGGGCGTTCGTGAACCGGCCGCTGGTGCTGCTCGCCGACGAGCCGACCGGAAACCTCGACCCGGACACCTCGATCGAGATCATGCGGCTGCTGGACCGGATCAACCGGACCGGTACGACCGTGGTGATGGCCACCCACGACTCCAACATCGTCAACTCGATGCGGCGCCGGGTGGTCGAGCTGAGCTTCGGCAAGGTCGTCCGCGACCAGTCGCGCGGCGTGTACGGCTACGACGTCTGATCCCCCCACGCCAGCGGTGAAGTTCCGAGACCCCGACTAAGGAAGTCATGCGCGTCAACTTCGTGTTCTCCGAGGTCGCCATCGGCCTGCGCCGCAACGTCACGATGACGGTGGCCATGGTCCTCACCACCGCGATCTCCCTCGCCCTCTTCGGGGCTGGTCTGTTGCTCGCCAAGCAGGTCGGCCAGATGAAGCAGTTCTACGCCGACAAGGTCGAGGTCTCGATCTTCCTCCAGGACAACGTGACCGAGGATCAGAAGACCAGTCTGCTGACTCAGCTGCGCAACGACCCGCTGGTACAGAGCGTCCAGCACGAGTCCAAGGCCGAGGCGTACGAGCGCTTCAAGGTGCAGTTCCGCGACACCCCGCAGCTCGTGGCCAACGTCAAGCAGGACGTGCTTCCCGAGTCGTTCCGGGTCCGGCTGAAGGACTCCGGCAAGTTCGAGGCGGTCTCCGCCAAGTACTCCGGGAAGACAGGCGTGGACCAGGTCGTGAACCAGCAGAAGATCCTCGGGCGATTGTTCAAGGTGCTGAACGGCATCCGGGACTCCGGGTTCGCGCTGGCGCTCGCCCAGGCGATAGCCGCGCTGCTGCTGATAGGCAACACCGTCCAGGTGGCGGCGTTCAGCCGGCGGCGAGAGACGGGGATCATGAAGCTGGTGGGTTCGTCCAACTTCTACGTGTACATGCCGTTCGTCCTGGAGGCGGCGGTCGCCGGCTTCGTCGGCTCGCTGATCGCAATCCTCGGTCTGGGCGTCGCCAAGATCTTCCTCATCGACGGCGCGTTGAAGTCGCTCTTCACATCGGGGATCATTCCCAATATCCAGTGGTCGTCGATCGCCCTGGTCAGCCCGATCCTGGTGCTCACCGCGGTGGTCATGGCCGCCGTCGCCGCCGTGGTCACGCTGCGGTTCTACGTCAAGCTGTAGGGATGTAAGGGAACAGTGCCGAAGGAGAGCGGCCGCAAGTTCATCGCCCAGAACCGCAAGGCACGCCACGACTACCACATCGAGGACACGGTCGAGGCCGGCATCGTGCTGACCGGTACCGAGGTGAAGTCGCTGCGTGCCGGTAGAGCGTCGCTGGTCGACGGGTACGCCACCATCGACGGTGGCGAGGTGTGGCTGCACCGCATCCACATTCCCGAGTACACCGAGGGAAGCTGGACCAACCACGAACCTCGCCGTACCCGCAAGCTGCTACTGCACCGCCGGGAGATCGAGAAGCTGAGCGGGAAGACGACGGAGGCCGGGTTCACGCTGGTCCCGCTGGCGCTGTACTTCAAGGACGGCAAGGCCAAGGTGGAGCTGGCGGTCGGGCGCGGCAAGCGGTCCTACGACAAGCGGCAGGACCTGGCCAAGCGGGACGCCCGGCGGGAGATCGCACGGGCGATGGGCCGGCACGCCAAGGGCCGCTGACGTCCATGCCCCGCGCCGTCCAGATCGCGGTGATCGGGCCGAGCGCGGCGACCGAGGCCGAGCTGGCGGCGGCCCGTGAGGTGGGCGCGGCGCTGGCCGCGGCCGGGGCGGTCGTGCTGTGCGGCGGCATGGGCGGGGTGATGGCCGCGGCGGCCGGCGGCGCCAGCGAGGCCGGCGGGCTGCCCGTGGGCATCCTGCCGGGCGAGGACCGGGCCGGCGCCGCTCCCGGCCTCGGCGTGGCGGTGCTGACCGGTGTCGGCGAAGCCCGGAATGTCATCCTTGTCCGTTCCGCCGACGCGGTGATCGCGGTGGGGTGCAGCTGGGGCACGCTGTCCGAGATTGCGATCGCGATGGGCCGGGGCACGCCGGTGGTGATGATCGGCGGCTGGACCCTGCGCGACCAGGAGGGCCGGCAGGTGGCGGGCCCGCGCCCGGCCGCCGGCGCCGCCGAGGCCGTCCAGATCGCGCTCGACCTGGCGCGCGGAGCGGGGGAATGAATCCGGTTGTCCGGACCGTTATGGTGTAGGTAACCAACCCAGGGGGTGAACGGCTTC
>JBJMIH010000287.1:0-7199 GCA_045806985.1 Mycobacteriales bacterium
CCCTGCACGAACGCGCTGTAGGTCTCGTTGATCAGCCGCTGCGACTCCGCGGCGATCGTGCCGAACACCAGCGAGCTCTTGCCCGAGCCGGAGACGCCGGTGAACACCGTCAGCCGCCGCTTCGGGATCTCGACGCTGACGTCCTTGAGGTTGTTCACCCGGGCGCCGTGCACGCGGATCAGGTCGTGGCGGTCGGCGACCCGGGGCGCGGGCGGCGGCGTCTCCGTACTCGTGGCCGTGCTCATCTCGTGTCTCCCTCGGTGGTGCCGTCCGGACCTACCGGCCCGGACCTACCGGTCCTGGCTTGCCGGGTCCTGGATCAGGCCGAGGACGTTGCCGTCGGGGTCGGTGAAGGTGGCCACCAGCCGGCCGCCGCCGACGTCGCGCGGCTGATCCTTCACGGCGGCGCCCGCGGCGGTCACCTCGGCCAGCTTCGCCTCGATGTCCGGCACGTGCCAGTAGGCCACCGGCGAGGTCATGCCCTGCGGTGCCCCGTTCGGCACCAGCCCGATCTGCTGGCCCTCGGCCTCGAAGCCGACATAGTAGGGGGTATCGGACTGCGGCGGCACGCCGAGCAGGGCGGTGTACACCGGCTTGGCCTTCTCCAGGTCGGTGACGGGGTGCAGCAGGGTCTTGGCGCCCTGCGTGGTTGAGCCGGTCATGGTCGCTCCTGAGGTCGTGGGTCACGTCGACCCGTTCGGTCCATGACGGTCACGCTATGGGCGGCTCGGGATCGGTGCTTCTCGATTCCTGATCGGTCCGGGCCGGTTCCGGGCCAGCGCCGTCACCGTAGCGGGCGGCGGCCGTGCGGAGCTCGTCGGCGACACGCCGGCGGAGGTCGGCGGGCGCGAGGACCTCGACGGCACCCCCGAAGCTGAGGATGGCCGTGTACGCCCAGGACTCGTTCTCGAACGGGACGGTCAGTTCGATCTCCTCGGTGGCCGTGACGGGGACCCGGTGCTGCCCGTGGACGGGTACGAGCCGGCGCAGGCGCGGCACTGCCCAAGCGCCGACACGGAGCGTGACCTCGACCGCGGTCCGCTCGTGCTCGAGTTCCCGGCGTGCCGCCGTCCAGGACCCGGCGAGGTCGAACCCGGCCGGCCGGACCACCGGCTCGTCCAGCGGCTCGACGGCCTCGATCCGCGACACCCGGTAGGTGCGCCGCTGCCCGTCGCGGAAGGCGAGCAGGTACCAGTCGCCGGCGGCCAGCACCAGCCCGAGCGGGTCGACCTGGCGGGTGGCGGCGCGCCCGTCCCGCACGTACCGCAGCCGCACCCGCCGGTCCCGCCAGACCGCCTCGGCGAGCGCGGACAGGCACGGCACCGGCTCGGGCGTGCCGTACCAGCGGACCGGATCGAGGTGGAACCGTTCGGCGGTACGGCCGGCCCGGTCCCTGGCCTCGCCGGTGAGGCTGGCCCAGACCTTGATCCGGGCGCCTTCCAGCAGCTCGCCGAGGCCGAGCTGCTCGGCCGGGCCGGCGAGGCCGAGGAACGCCAGCGCCCCGGCCTCGTCCAGGCCCACCCCGGTCAGCCGGGTGCGGTAGCCGCCGTCAAGCCGGTATCCCCCGGCCGGTCCCCGGATCGACCGCACCGGCACGCCGGCGGCGGCGAGCGCCTCGACGTCCCGCTGCACGGTGCGCTCGCTGACCTCCAGCAGCTCGGCCAGTTCCTTCCCGCTGGCCTGGCCGCGTACCTGGAGGTGCAGCAGCAGGGCCATCATCCGCGACGCGCGCACGCCTCCATCTTCACGTACCCGACAGAGGATGTCGGGAATCGGTGCGATGCTCGGCCACACGACCGGACGGAGTGAAGGAGTGACATGGCTGAGGTGACCGACGGGATCAGCCCCGCGGAGTTCCACGGGTCCGACGGTGTCGAGGACTGGCGGGTGGTGGGCGACGGCGTGTGCGCGTACTTCCGCACCGGGTCGTTCGCGGACGGCGCCCGGCTGGTGCGGGCCATCGGGGAGCTGGACGGCCTGGACGAGCACCACCCCGACGTCGACGTCCGGTGGGCGGGGGTGACGGTACGGCTGATCACGATCACGGATCGCTACTACGGGATCACCGGGCGGGACACGGAGCTGGCCCGGCGGATCTCGGCGGCAGCCCGCGACCTGGGCCTGTCCGCCGACCCGTCGGTGCTGCAGAACGTCCAGGTCTCGATCGACGCCCTGGTCACCCGCGAGGTGCTGCCGTTCTGGCGGGCCGTGCTCGGCTACGCCGACCGCGGCGACACCCCCTACGACCTGATCGACCCGCGGGCCCGCGGCCCCCTGGTGTACTTCCAGGACATGGACGCCCCGCGCCCGCAGCGCAACCGCATCCACTTCGACGTCTGGGTGGCCCACGACCGGGCCGAGGCCCGGGTCGAGGCGGCCCTCGCCGCCGGCGGCCACCTGGTCACCGACAAGTACGCCCCCTCCTGGTGGGTACTCGCCGACGCCGAAGGCAACGAGGCCTGCGTCTGCACCTGGCAGGGCCACCCCTAGGCTCAGGCCTCAGACTGTCGGGGCTGGTCGGGGGCCAGCCATTCGCCGTCGCGCATCAGGTCGCGGCCGGTGAGCTCGTTGGCCTCCCGCCAGGCCTGGAGGCGTTGCGGGCGGACGCGGAAGTACAGGTAGCCGGGTGACTCGCGGGGGTCGAAGCCGGCCTTGGCGGCGAAGGCGTCGCCGATCGCGGGCGGGACATCGGCGGCGGGTGTCACTTCCTCCAGGACACCGTCGAGGAGGACGACGTCGCGGGTCGGGCCGAAGCCGATCCGGACCCTGCCGTTGGCCCGGAGGTTCCGGCCGGTCGGGCTGGTGGCCGGGGTGGAGAACAGGACGGTGGCGCCGTCCCACAGGAACGACAGCGGCACCAGGTACGGCGGGCCCGTCCCGCCGGCGGTCGCGATCCAGGCGTCGACGTCGTGTTCGAGCCGGTCCAGGGTGTCCCGCCTGCGCTGTTCCGCGTCGCGGGCGGGCGGCGGTGGACGGTTGCGGGACTGGGCGAAGCGGAGCACGTTGCCGGCGGGGTCACGGAAGCCGCAGTCGCGCATCCCGTACGGCTGATCGATCGGCTCCTGGAGCACCTCGGCGCCGGCGGCCTGGATGCGCTCGAACGTCGCGTCGCAGTCGTCGGTGGCGAAGACCAGCCGGCCCATCATGCCCTTGGCCATCAGCTCGGCGATGGCCTGCCGGTCCGCGGGCGAGGCGTTCGGGTCGACGCTGGGCGGCTCCAGCACGATCTCGACCTCCGGCTGGGTGGGCGGGCTCACCGTCACCCAGCGCATACCCTCGAACTCCACGTCGCCGCGGACGGTGAAGCCGAGCACGTCCCGGTAGAACACCAGCGCCTTCTCGTGGTCGTCGACCTTGAGCGTCGTGTGCGACAGCGTCAGCCTCATTCCGGTGACGCTACGTGCCCGCCGGCGGCCTCGCTTCTCCATTCCTGACCGGTCGGCTTCAGGTCCTCGAGCGTCACCGGACTATCCCGCGGCGCGGTCGGCGACGGGACGGCGGCGCAGGGCCGGGTCGGCGAGGGAGGGCGGGAGCCATGCGCCGTCGACCCGGTACAGGTTGGTGCCCGGCGGGACGATCTCGTCGATCCTGTCCAGGGTCGCGTCGTCGAGCACCAGGGAGGCGCCCTTCAGCGCACCCTCCAGCTGCTTCATCGTGCGCGGGCCGATGATCACCGAGGTGACCGCCGGGTGCGCCACGGGGAAGGCCAGCGCCAGTTCGGGCAGGGTGCAGCCGAGGTCGTCGGCGAGCCCGACGAGCTGCTCCACGGCCTCGTACTTGGCGGCGTTGCCCGGCAGCGCCGGGTCGAACCGGGCCGGGAACAGGCCGGCCCGGCCGCTGGTCAGGTCGACCGGCTGGCCCTTGCGGTACTGGCCGGTGAGGAACCCGGAGGCGAGCGGACCCCAGGTCAGCACGCCCATCCCGTACCGCTGGCAGGTCGGCAGCACGGAGGCCTCGATGCCGCGGCCGATCAGGGAGTACGGCGGCTGCTCGCTCCGGAACCGCAGCAGCCCGCGCCGCTCGGCGACCACGTGGGACTCCACGATCTCCTCGGCCGGGAAGGTGGAGCAGCCGAAGGCACGGATCTTGCCCTGGTGGACCAGGTCGGTGAGGGCCGACAGGGTCTCCTCGATGTCGGTGTGCCGGTCCGGCCGGTGGATCTGGTACAGGTCGATCCAGTCGGTCCGCAACCGTCGCAGGCTGTCCTCGACCTCGCGGACGATCCAGCGGCGGGAGTTGCCGCCCCTGTTGGGGCCGTCCCCGATCGGGAAGTGCACCTTGGTGGCCAGCACGACGTCGTCGCGGCGGCCCTGCAGCGCCTTGCCGACGATCTCCTCGGACTCTCCGGCCGAGTACATGTCGGCGGTGTCGACGAAGTTGATCCCGGCGTCGAGGGCGGTGTGGATGATCCGGACGCAGTCGTCGTGGTCGGGGTTGCCGGCGGAGCCGAACATCATGGCGCCGAGGCAGTGCACGCTGACCTCGATGCCGGTGCGGCCGAGTACGCGGTATCTCATGCCGGCACGGTACGAGTTGGAGTGAGCTCCACCGCAAGTGCGGGACGGCGGCGGATGCCGAGGGCGAGACCGGAGGCGAGCAGGCACAGCACGCCGGCGCCGTACCAGGCCGCGTCGTAGTCGCCGAGCCTGTCGCGCAGCAGCCCGGCGCTGATGGCGGCCAGCGACCCGCCGATCTGGTGGGAGGCGAACACCCACCCGAACACGATCGGGCCGGACTCGCCGAACCACTCCCGGCACAGGGTGACGGTCGGCGGCACGGTCGCCACCCAGTCCAGGCCGTAGAAGACGACGAAGACCAGCAGGCTGGGATGGGTGGTGCCGGCGAACAGGCTGGGCAGCAGCATCAGCGACAGCCCGCGGCCCGCGTAGTACACGCCGAGCAGCCGGCGGGAGTCCATCCGGTCGGTGAGCCAGCCGGACAGGATCGTGCCGGCGACGTCGAACATGCCGACCACGGCGAGCAGGCCGGCGGCGGTGGTCTCCGGCATGCCGTGGTCGTGCGCGGCCGGGATGAAGTGGGTGCCGACCAGGCCGACGGTGCTCGCCCCGCAGATCGCGAAGCTGCCGGCGAGCAGCCAGAACGCGGGGGTACGGGCGGCGTCGCGGAGCACCGACAGGGCCCGGCCGGCCGCGCCCTGGGTACGGGCCGGCGGCGGCATCGGGGTGGGGTCGGGCGCGCCGTAGGCGGTCAGCCCCACGTCGGCGGGGTGCTCACGGAGCAGCAGCAGGACCAGCGGCACGACCGCGACGGCGGCGCCGGCCACGGTGAGCGAGGCGATCCGCCAGCCGTGGTGGGTGGCCAGCCAGGCCAGCAGCGGCAGGAACACCAGGTTGCCGGCGGCCCCGCCGGCGGTCAGCACGCCGGTGACGATGCCGCGGCTCCGGACGAACCAGCGGTTGACGACGGTGGCGACGAAGGCGAGGGCCATCGAGCCGGTGCCGAGCCCGACCAGCACGCCCCAGCACAGGATGAGCTGCCAGCTGGCGGTCATCGTGATCGTCAGGCTGCTGCCGGCGGCGACCAGCAGCAGCGCGGCGGCCACCACCCGGCGGATGCCGAACCGTTCCATCAGCGCGGCCGCGAACGGCGAGGTCAGCCCGTACAGGACGAGGTTGACCGAGACGGCGGCGGAGATCGTGCCGTGCGGCCAGCCGAACTCGTGGTGCAGCGGGTCCATCAGCACGCTCGGGGTGGCCCGGAAGCCGGCGGCGCCGACGAGGGCGACGAACGCGACCGCGGCGACCACCCAGGCGCGGTGGACCCGGCCCGGTGGCCGTGCCGGTGGCCGGGCGGCGGGGGCGGGGCTGAGGTCGGGCCGGGAGGCGGAGGTCTCGGTCACGGGCACCAGCGTCGGACGCCGCGCCGCCACGCGGGAGTGGCCCGAGAGCCATCATATGAAAGAATCCGGCCATGTCCGTGCTGAACCTGCGCCCCCGGCCGCACCGGGTGGCGGTACTGGCCGTGGACGACGCGGTCGCCTTCGAGCTGGGCATCCCGTCGCGGATCTTCGGCTCGGCCAAGGACGCCGACGGCACCCCCCGGTACGAGGTCCGCACCTGCACCCCGGACGGCGGCCCGATCCGCACCACCGCCGACTTCGACGTCGTCCCCGGCCACGGCCCGGAGGCGCTGGCGTGGGCGGACACGGTGGTGATCCCGGGCCTGCACGGCGGCGCGGCGCTGACCGGCGGGCCGCTGGAGCCGCCGCTGGCGGCCGCGCTGGACCTGCTTCGCCCGGGCACCCGGCTGCTGTCGATCTGCACCGGCTCGTTCGTGCTGGCCACCGCGGGGCTGTTGGACGGCCGCCCGGCGACCACGCACTGGCGGCACACCGAGGAGTTCCGCCGGCTGTTCCCGCGGGTGCGGCTCGACCCCGACGTGCTGTTCGTCGACGACGGGGACGTGCTGACCTCGGCGGGGGTGGCGGCCGGCATCGACCTGTGCCTGCACGTGGTACGGCGGGACTTCGGCAGCGAGATCGCCAACCGGGCCGCGCGGGCCTGCGTGGTGCCGCCGTGGCGGGACGGCGGGCAGTCCCAGTTCATCGAGCGGCCGCTGCCGGAGCCGCGCGACACCAGCACCGCCGCGACCCGGGAGTGGGCGCTGCGGCGGCTGGGCGAGCCGGCCGAGCGCCTCGACCTGCGGGCGATGGCCGAGCACGCGCGGATGAGCGTGCGGACCTTCACCCGCCGGTTCCGGGACGAGACCGGCACCAGCCCGGCGCGCTGGCTGCTCGCGCAGCGGGTGGAGCGGGCCCGGCACCTGCTGGAGACCACCGACCTGACCGTGGACCGGATCGCGCGGGAGGCCGGGTTCGGCACGGCGGTGTCGCTGCGCCAGCACCTGCACGCCACGCTCGGGGTGTCGCCGAGCGGTTACCGCAGGACGTTCCGCCCGTCGGCGTAACCGCCCCTTTTCCGGCTTTTCCGGACCGACATCCGCTCTTCACCCAGTCCTGCGCTGCCGTCCGTCCCCCCTTCCGGCAACTTCGCGAACCTTGCCTTCCGTATCGGGCAAGAAGTGTCAGGATCGGGATCAATCCCGCCGGGGCACCGGGAGACGGGGGTTCGCGATGCGCGCACGGCGCTGGTACGCGGGGGTTCTGCTGGCCGGCCTGGCCGTCGCCGCGGCCGGCGGGGTCGCCGGGTGCGCGCACCACCGGCACGCGGCCCCGGCCG
>JBJMIH010000288.1:0-6530 GCA_045806985.1 Mycobacteriales bacterium
CCCCACGCCCAGCTCAACCCGACCGGCGCGGGAATTTGGCGTCAGGGTCAGCGGGACTTGCGGCGGCGGGAGATCTCGGCGAGGGCGACGGCGGCGGCGACCGAGGCGTTGAGCGACTCGGTGGGGCCCTCCATCGGGATCGCCACGGTGACGTCGCAGGTCGCGGCCACCAGCCGGGACAGGCCCCGGCCCTCGGAGCCGACGACCAGCACCAGCGGGTCGGCGCCGGCCTCGAACTTGTCCAGCATGACCGTGCCGTCCGCGTCCAGCCCGGCCACCACCAGGCCGGCCTGCTGGTAGTCCTTGAGCGTGCGGACCAGGTTGACGCACTGGGCGATGGGTAGCCGGGCCGCCGCGCCGGCCGAGGTCCGCCACGCGGTGGCGGTCATCCCGGCGGCCCGCCGCTGCGGCACCAGCACGCCGTCCGCGCCGAACGCCGCCGCCGACCGGACCACCGCGCCCAGGTTGCGCGGGTCGGTAACCCCGTCGAGCGCCACCACCAGCCCCGGCCGGCCCGACTCGGTGGCCCTGGCCAGCAGGTCGTCGGGGTGCAGGTACCGGTACGGCGGCACCTGGAGCGCGATGCCCTGGTGCAGCACGCCGTTGGTCATCCGGTCCAGCTCGGACCGGCTCACCTCGAGCACCGACAGGCCCTTGCCGGCGGCCAGCTTCACCGCGTCGGTGACCCGGTTGTCCAGCTCGATGCCGATCGCGACGTACAGCGCGGTGGCCGGCACCCCGGCCTTCAGCGCCTCGGCGACCGGGTTGCGGCCGACCAGCAGTTCCGGCCGCTCGCCGGTCTGCTTCGGCCGGCGCGCCTCGGCCCTGGCCGCGGCCTGCGCCCGCTTGTACGCCGGGTGCCCCTCGCGCTCGGCGGCGGGCAGCCGGGACCGCCCGTTGCCGCGCCCGAGCATCCGGCGGTTGTTGCCGCCGGTGCCCTTGGTGGCACCCTTCTTGCTCTTCGCCTTGCGGGGATGGCCTGCCATGAGTGTTCTCAGTGTCCGATCTGCCAGCGTGGTCCGTTGGGGGTGTCCTCGACGGCGACGCCGGCGTCCTTGAGCTGGTCGCGGATCGCGTCGGCGGCGGCGTAGTCCCTGCGCGCCCTGGCCCGCTCGCGCTGCTCCAGCGCCAGCGCGACCAGCCCGTCCACGGCCGTCCGCAGGTCGTCGCCGCCGCGCGCGCCGGCCCACGGCCCGTCGAGCGGGTGCACGCCGAGCACGCCGGCCATCGCCGACACCTCACCGTAGGCCACCGCCACCGCGTCCCGCTCGCCGGCCGCCAGCGCCCGGTTGCCCTCCCGGACCGCGTCGTGCAGCACCGCGACGGCCTGCGGGGTGCCGAGGTCGTCGTCCATGGCCTCGGCGAACTCCTTCGGCACCTCCTCGACCGGAACCCCGGTGCCGAGCAGCTCGACGGCCCTGGTCACGAACCCCTCGATCCGCCCGTACGCCGCCGCGGCCTCGGCGAGGGCCTCCTCGGAGAAGTCGATCGTGGAGCGGTAGTGCGGCGCGGCCAGGTAGTACCGGACGGCCGGGGCGGGAACGCGCGCCAGCACGGCCGGCACGGCGAGCGTGTTCCCGATCGACTTGCTCATCTTCTCCCCGGACAGGTTGAGCAGGCCGTGGTGGAACCAGTACCGGGCGAACGGGTCGCCGGCCGCGGCGGACTGCGCCAGCTCGTTCTCGTGGTGCGGGAAGACCAGGTCGAGGCCGCCGCCGTGGATGTCGAACTCGGGCCCGAGGTACCGGGTGGCCATCGCCGAGCACTCCAGGTGCCAGCCGGGCCGGCCCTCGCCCCACGGCGTCTCCCACCAGGGCTCCCCCGGCTTGGCGGCCTTCCACAGGGTGAAGTCGAGCGGGTCGCGCTTGCCGGTGGCCGCGGTCTCGCCCTGCTGCGTCTCGCTGACCTTCTGGCCGGAAAGGCTGCCGTACGCGGGGAAGGACCGCACGTCGAAGTACACGTTGCCGTCGGCGGCGTACGCGTGGCCGCCGTCGATGAGCCGGCGCATCAGCGCGATCATCTCCGGCACGTGGCCGGTGGCCCGCGGCTCGTTGCTCGGCGGCAGGCAGTTGAGCCGGTCGTAGCCCCAGCTGAAGGCGCGTTCGTTGGCGTACGCGATGCGCCACCACGGCACGTCCTGGGCGGCGGCGTTGGCGAGGATCTTGTCGTCGATGTCGGTCACGTTGCGGATGAGCGTCACCTCGTACCCGCTCTGTGCGAGCCAGCGCCGCAGCACGTCGACGTTGACGCCGGACCGCAGGTGACCGAGGTGAGGCGGCGACTGCACGGTCGCGCCGCACAGGTAGATCGAGACCTCGCCGGCACGGAGCGGGACGAAGTCCCGCACCTGGCGGGCTCGGGTGTCATACAGTCTCAGGCTCACCACTTGAGTCTACGGGCGTCGTACGGTAGGAGCCGTGCCGGCCGAAACCTCCCAAACCCTCGATCGGGGGCTGCGCACGCTGCACCTGCTGGGCGAGTCGCCCGGCGGGTTGACCGTGACCGAACTGGCCGGCCAGCTCGGTGTGAGCCGCCCGGTGGTGTACCGGTTGCTGGGAACTCTGGGGCAGCACGGGCTGGTCCGGCGGGCCGAGGACGGCCGGTACCGGCTGGGGCTGGGCCTGCTCGCGCTGGCCCGCCGGGTGCAGCCGCTGCTGCGGGACGCGGCGCTGCCGGTGCTGCGGGCGCTGGCCGAGGAGGTGGGCGCGACCGCGCACCTGACCGTGGTGGACGGCGGCGAGGCCCTCGCGGTGGCGGTGGTGGAGCCGAGCTGGACCGACTTCCACGTGGCGTACCGGGTGGGCTCGCGGCACGCACTGGACCGGGGCGCGGCCGGCCGGGCGATCCTGGCCGCCCGGGACGGGCACGGGCCGGCGTACGTGGTGACGGTCGGGGAGCTCCAGCCGGGCGCGCACGGCGTCGCGGCCGCGATCGTCGGGGTGACGGCGGTGGAGGCCAGCGTCGGGGTGGTCACGCTGGGTGAACTCTCGGCCGACCGGGTCGGGCCCCGAGTCGTGAAGGCCGCCGCGGCCCTCGGTCACCGGTTACGTTAAGTAGTCGCAGCGATGCCCCTTCCGCCGTAGCGTGGGAGATGACCCGCACGGAAGGGGAAAACCCCATGCGTATCGGAGGCAGTGTCTTCCTGATCGTCCTCGGGGCGATCCTCACCTTCGCCGTCCACGTCAGCGTCTCCGGCCTGGACCTCAAGGTCGTCGGCTGGATCCTGATGATCGGTGGCGGCGTCCTGCTCATCCTCTCGTTGATGCTGCTCGAGTCGGCCCCGTACCGGCGCCGCCGCATGATCGACGAGGAGCCCACCACCCGCGAGTACGTCGAGCGTCGCCGCGAGTACCCGTACTGACCAGCCATAATCGCCGCATGACAGACGACACGGCGTGGCTCCAGGACCTGATCGACCGGAGTCACGCGCGGGCCGGCGAGCACACCCGCAGCATCCTCCGACCTGAGCGGCGGCTCACCGCCGCTCAGGTCATCAGCTACTTCACCGGCACGGTCCGGCACCTGGCGCTGGCCACCGTCAGCCCACACGGGGAGCCCAGGGTGGCGCCGGTGGACGGCCTGATGTTCCGCGCCAGGCTGCTGTTCTCCACCGACGGCAGGGCCACCCGGATCCGCCACCTGCGAGCCAATCCGGCGGTCAGCGCCACCCACCTGGTCGGCGACGACCTCGCGGTGATCGCGCACGGCACCGCCGTCCTGCACGAGCCCGGCGACGACCGGTGGGACGAGCTGATGACGCTGTACCGGGAGGTCTATGACGGCGGCACACCCGCCGACCTGACCGACCGGCCGGTGTGCGGGCTGATCGAGCCGCACACGTTCCTGACGTACTCGCCCAGCGGTCAGCTGCCGAACAGCTGAACCACGTCGTCGAGGGTGACCAGGCCGTAGTTGACGGCGAACTCGACCAGCTGCTCCTTGCGGGCCGAGCGGCGCGGGGCGCCGGACTCGGCGCGGCGCATGGCCTGCTGCTGGGTGGTGCGGCCGGCCTGGCGGGCCCGGTCGGCGGTCCACGCCTTCTCGCCGATCGGCAGCTTCTCCCGGACGTCGTCCAGCCGCCGGTCCACCCAGTCGCCGGTGCGCTCGCCCGGCAGCACCCGCGCCGCCCGCAGCCGGTTGGCGATCTGCTGCGAGGTGGGGATCCACGGCTCGGCCGGGTTGCGCAGGGTGGGCTCGCACAGCGCGACCAGGCACCAGTAGTACGCGGTGTCCTTGTTCAGCGCCCAGGCCGGCGCGGTCTTCTCGCTGGTCGCCTCGTCCACGGTGGCCTCGTCCACCAGGTTGTGGCTGGCTGTGCCGAAGACCAGCACCTCGAAGAAGTCGGCCACCCCGGCGAACGTGATCCGGCTGGTGCCGGGCATCAGCAGCAGCGTCTGTCCGGACCGGACCGGCGTCTCCTGCGCGTTCTTGCCCTCCCGCACGAACAGCGGGTTGGAGCCGGTGTTGGTGAGCAGCACGCCGTACTGGGTGGCCTCGACCGTGCCGGCCCGCCTCGACACCCGCGGGTTCGCGCTGACCTCCAGGTCGACGGGCTTGGCCGGGGCGCCGCGGCCGAACGTCATCGGCGTGCCGACCGGCAGGTCCACCGGCGGCCGGCCGGGCATCACCACCCGGGAAGGCGTGACCGGTCCGGTCACGACTTGCCCTTGTTCTGCAGGTGGCGGAACACGTCCAGCGGGTCGACGTGCCAGGTCTGGCTGAGCACCAGCACCAGCACCAGCACGGCCAGCGCGAGCACGACGACCACCCGCAGGAAGACGGCGGCGGCGCTGGACCTGGGCGGTGGCGGCGGCTGGCGGGTGGGCAGGTACGTGGTGCCGGCCTGCGGCGGCTGGGTCGCCATCCGGTTCATCCGCTTGACCAGCTCGGCGGCCTCCCGGGACAGCGCGTCCCGCTCCGCGTTGAGCCGGTCGCGGGCGGCCGCCACCTCGTCGATCTCGCGGATCAGCCGGTCCCGGTCGCGACCGAGCTGCTGCACCCGCTGGGTGACCGAGGTCAGCTCGGCGTTGACCGCCTTGAGCTTGCCGGTGTCGACCTGCTCGACCAGCTGGGTGGCGCCGCCGTCGCCCTGCTCGGCCCGCCGCTCCAGCTCGTCGCGGAGCTGGTCGCGCTCCTCGGCGTACCGGTTCGCGGTCCGCTGCGCGTCCCTGACCTGCTGGGCGAGCCCCGGTACCGCCACACCGTGCAGGTGCTTCACCGCGTCGAGGGTGATGTCGGCGGCGGTGACCAGCGTGCCCTGCACCCGGCCGTGCGGGTGGGTGACGTACATCAGGATCGCCATGCCGGGCCCGTCCGCGGCCGGGTCGCCGTCGAACAGCGCCACCACCCGCGGCGCGTGGTCGCCCCACGGCACGCCGAGGTAGTCCTCGGACACGGCGATCTCGGCGAGCCGGCGGCGCAGCTGTGCCGCCGTGGTGACCCGGCGCCGCTCCGGCTCGAAGACCAGGCAGTCGGCGAGCAGCCGCCGCCAGGCTTCCGGCAGCCGGTCGTCCACCGAGTACCGGCCCTTGCACACCAGCTCGTACTGCTGCTCCGGAGTGACGCCGGCGGTGATGTGCCGGCCGGTGAGTACGCGGTGGATGCTGACCGCGAGCGCCCACACGTCGCTGCTCTGGGTGGCTCGCCAGCCACCTTCCGGCGGCCGGCGGATGCCGTCCTCGCCGACCTCGCCCTGGGTGGCCGACTCCGGCGGCCAGTACGACAGCGTGCGCGCCCAGCCGATGCCGGCCGACTTGGTGGACTCCAGCGGCGCGGACACCCCGAAGTCGGCGATCTTGAAGTCCGCGCCGACCCGCAGGATGTTGGTGGGCTTGATGTCGCCGTGCACGATGCGGCGCGAGTGGATGTGGTCCAGCCCGGCCGCGACCTGCTCGAACACGGCCGCCCACGCGGTCTCGGTGGGGTGCGCGCGGTCCCGGAAGGCGTACAGGTCCTCGACGGCCAGGTCGAGCACGATGCCGACGAACTGGTCGTGCGGGCGGTCGGGCAGCGTGAAGCGGAAGTTGGTGACCAGGCCGAGCACGTTGTCGTGCCCGTCGACGGCGGCGATCTTGTCCGCCTCGCCGCCGATCTGGGTCAGCTCGGCCGCGGTGGTCACCCGGCGGCGGTCCGGCTCGTGCACCAGGCAGTCCTCCAGCAGCCGGCGCCAGCCAGCGCCCAGCCGGCCGTCCACCGCGTACCTGCCGAGGCACACCAGCTCGTACTGCTGCTCCGGCGTGGTGCCGGCGGTGATGTGCCGGCCGGTGAGTACGCGGTGGATGCTGACCGCGAGCGCCCACACGTCGCTGCTCTGGGTGGCGCGCCAGCCGCCCTCCGGCGGCCAGAAGGCGATGGTCCGGGCCAGCCCGATGCCGGCCGACCGGGTTGACTCCAGCGGCGCGGACACCCCGAAGTCGGCGACCGCGAACCGGGCGCCGAGGCGCAGCACGTTCGTCGGCTTGATGTCGCCGTGCACGACGCGGCGGGCATGGATGTGCTCCAGCCCGGCCGCTACCTGCTCGAAGACCGCC
>JBJMIH010000289.1:0-5217 GCA_045806985.1 Mycobacteriales bacterium
CACCAAGGAGGGCCGGGGGATCGTCATGCGCGTCCCGCTGGAGGGCGGCGGCCGGCTCGTTGTCGAAATGTCCCCCGACGAGGCGAACGAGCTCGGCAATCAGTTGTTGAAGGCCGCCGGTAGCTGATCTTTGAGCTCTTCGTGACTGGCCCCGGTCCGGCCGGGCTCCCCCGCCCGGACCGGGGCCAGCCACGTGCGGAGGACACGTGATCGAGATCGTCGTGGATGGAACCCCGGGCAGCCTGGACGGCGCCGGCGCGGTGGCCGTGCCGGTCGACGCGGACGGCGAGGTGCGCGCCGGGGCGTACGCGGACGCGCTGCCGGCCAGCCCCGCGGAGCTGACGGCCGGGCTGGCCGTGCTGCGCCGTGGCGAGCCGGTCGCCGCCGGGCAGGCGTACTCGCTGCCGGCCGGCGGGCGGCTGGTCCACCTGATCGGCACCGGCGACGGCAGCCCCGCCGACCTGCGCAGGGCGGGCGCGGGGCTGGCCAGGACCGCCGCGGCGGACGACGAGGTGGCGGCGGTGCTGCCGGCGGCGCGGGGCGGCGCCGTCCAGGCGTTCGTCGAGGGTCTCGCGCTGGCCTCCTACCGCTACTCCTTCACCCCCGACGACGGCGCCCGGCGGCCCGCCGTGCGGCTGGCCGCCGGCGGCGACACCGCCGGCGTCACCGCCGGTCTCACCCTGGCCGGGGCGGTGGAGTTCGCCCGCGACCTGGTCAACACGCCCGCCAACCGGAAGAACCCGGCCTGGCTGGCCGAGCGGGCCAGCGCCGAGGCGGCGGCGCGCGGCGTCGAGGCGCGGATCCGGGACGAGGAGTGGCTGGCCGCGCACGGCTGCGGCGGCATCCTCGCGGTCGGCGCCGGCTCCGTCAGCCCGCCGCGCCTGATCGAGCTGGCGTACCGGCCGGAGGGCGCGCGGGCGCACGTCGTCCTGGTCGGCAAGGGAATCACGTTCGACACCGGCGGGATCTCCCTCAAGCCCGCCAGCGGCCTGATCCTGATGAAGAAGGACATGGCCGGCGCGGCGACCGTGCTGGCCACCGTCCTCGGCGCCGCCGAGCTGGCGCTGCCGGTCGCGGTCACCGCGCTCGCCCCCGCCGCCGAGAACGCCGTGTCCGGCAGCGCGTACCGCAACGGCGACGTCATCCGGCACTACGGCGGCCGTACCACCGAGGTCACCAACACCGACGCCGAGGGCAGGCTGGTGCTGGCCGACGCGCTCGCCTACGCGGCCGACCGACTCGACCCCGACTACCTGGTCGACTACGCCACCCTCACCGGGGCCGCCCGGGTGGCGCTGGGCCGGCGCACCGCCGCGCTGTTCGCCACCGACGACCGGCTCGCCGACCGGCTGCTGGCCGCCGCGAGCAGGGCCGGCGAGGGGCTGTGGCGGCTCCCGCTGGTCGAGGACTACCGCCGCGACCTGCGCTCGCCGGTGGCCGACGCCGACCACTCGCCGCATCCCGCCATCGCCGGGTCGATCATCGGCGCGCTGTTCCTGGAGCCGTTCGCGGGCGGCCGGCCGTGGGCGCACGTGGACTTCTCCGCGCCGTCCTGGGCCGAGGAGGACGAGGTCGAGCTGGTCCGCGGCGCCACCGGATACGGCGTCCGCACCCTTCTGACCTGGATCTCGACCCTGTGACCCGGACACCCACGCTTCGTGTCCGGAACGTTGCGCGCGGGTAATCATCACGTGCCGATGGTCACCGGCGACCTGTGCTCATGGTGATCACCGGATAGGGTTCATGTCATGTCGTGGGCACTCAGGCGGGAACTGCCGAACGTGCTCTCCATCGTGCTCGCGGGCGGCGCGGGCAAGCGCCTGCTGCCGCTCACCGCCGACCGAGCGAAGCCGGCCGTCCCGTTCGGCGGGACCTACCGGCTCATCGACTTCGTACTGTCCAACCTGGTCAACGGCGGGTACCTGAAGATCGCCGTGCTGACCCAGTACAAGTCGCACTCGCTGGACAAGCACCTCACCACCACGTGGCGGCTGTCCAGCACGCTCGGGAACTACGTGACCCCGGTCCCGGCCCAGCAGCGCCTCGGCCCGCGCTGGTTCACCGGGTCCGCCGACGCCATCTACCAGAGCCTCAACCTGGTGTCCGACGAGGAACCCGAGTACGTGGTGGTCTTCGGGGCCGACCACGTGTACCGGATGGATCCCTCGCAGATGGTGGAGGCGCACATCGCGTCCGGCGCGGGGGTCACGGTCGCCGGTATCCGGGTGCCGAAGTCGGAGGCCCGCTCGTTCGGGATCATCCAGACCGCGCCGAACGGGCGCGACATCACCGCGTTCCTCGAGAAACCCGCGAAACCGCCGACGCTGCCGGACAGCGCGGACGAGTGCTACGCCTCGATGGGCAACTACGTCTTCACCACCGACGTGCTGATCGAGGCGCTGAAGGCGGACGCCTTCGACGAGACCTCCGCCCACGACATGGGCGGCAACATCATCCCGCGGCTGGTCAAGGAGGGCCTGGCCCAGGTCTACGACTTCGCCGACAACGAGGTGGCCGGCTCCACCGAGCGCGACCGCGGCTACTGGCGGGACGTCGGGACGCTGGACACCTTCCACGAGGCGCACATGGACCTGGTGTCGGTGCACCCGGTGTTCAACCTCTACAACATGCGCTGGCCGATCTACACCTCGCCGCCGCAGCTCCCGCCGGCCAAGTTCGTGGAGGGCGGGATCGCGCACGAGTCGATCGTGTCGGCCGGCACGATCATCGCGGGCGGGCAGGTGTACCACTCGGTGATCTCGCCGAACGCGCGGATCGAGGCGGGCGCGCGGGTGGAGGAGTCGGTGCTCATGCATGGGGTGCGGGTCGGCAAGGGCGCGATCGTCCGCCGGGCCATCCTGGACAAGTACGTGGTGGTGCCGCCCGGCGCGCGGATCGGGGTGGACGCCGACCACGACCGCGAGCACTACACGGTGAGCCGCGGCGGCGTCGTGGTGCTGGGGAAGAAGCAGCAGGTCGATCTGGGCTGATTTCGCTGAGGTGGGTGGTACGGCACATGCGCGCGATCGAGGTGCGGGAGTTCGGCGGTCCGGAGGCGCTGGTGGTGGCCGAGCGGGAGCGGCCACGGCCCGGCCCCAACGAGGTGGTGGTGGAGGTCGCCGCCGCCGGGGTCAACTACATGGACACCTACCAGCGCGCCGGCGCGTACCAGGTGCCGCTGCCGTGGGTGCTGGGCGCGGAGGGCGCCGGCACCGTGGTCGAGGCGGGCGACAGCGTCAGCGGCCTGTCCGAGGGCGACACGGTGGGGTGGGCCAGCGCGCCGGGCAGCTACGCGGAGTACGTGGTGGTGCCGGCCGACCGGGCGGTGCCGGTGCCGGACGGCGTGTCCGCCGAGGTCGCGGCCGCCGTGCTGCTGCAGGGCATGACCGCGCACTACCTCACCGACTCGACGTACCCGGTGAAGAAGGGTGACCCGGTGCTCGTGCACGCCGCCGCCGGCGGCGTGGGCCTGCTGCTGGTGCAGCTCGCCAAGCGGCGCGGGGCCAGGGTGATCGCCACCGTGTCGACCGAGGAGAAGGAGCGGCTGGCCCGGGAGGCCGGCGCGGACGAGGTGATCAGGTACACCGAGACCGACTTCACCGAGGAGGTCAAGAAGCTCACCGCCGGTGAGGGCGTGGCCGTGGTGTACGACGGTGTCGGGAAATCGACCTTCGACGGCAGCCTGGCCAGCCTCCGTGTCCGCGGCATGTTGGTGCTCTACGGCCAGTCCAGCGGCTCGGTCCCGCCGGTGGACCCGCAGCGGCTCAACACCGGCGGCTCGCTGTTCCTCACCCGGCCCACCCTGGCGCACTACACGGTCACCACCGCCGAGCTGCGGCAGCGCGCCGGCGACCTGTTCGACGCGATCCGCGCCGGCGAGCTGGACGTCCGCATCGGCGGCACGTACCCCCTCGACGACGCCCGCCACGCCCACGAGGACCTGGAAGGCCGCCGGACCACCGGCAAACTGCTGCTGATCCCGTAGCCGGCTACGGCGCGACGGCCACCAGGACGTCGCCGGTCACGAGGGCGCTGACCAGGCGGTCGTCGGAGTGCAGGAGCTTGGCCAGCTCGCGCAGGGCCAGCGTCTCGACGTCCCTGGCGGTGGGGTCGGCGGTACGGCCGAGGCCGGTGCCGCCGGCGAACGCGATCGCCCCGCCGGGCCGCAGCAGCCGCAGCGCCTCGTCCAGGTAGTCCGGGTACTCGACCCGGGCGGCGTCGCAGAACACCAGGTCATAGGACGCGTCGGCGAGCCGGGGGAGCACCGCCAGCCCGCGCCCGAGGATCGTGCGGACCCGGCCGGTGGCGCCGGCCTCGCGGAAGGTGAGCCGGGCCAGCCGCTGGTGCTCGGCCTCCAGCTCCACGGTGGTGAGGATCCCGCCGGGCCGCATCCCGCGCAGCAGCCAGACCCCGGAGACGCCGGTGCCGGTCCCGATCTCGACCACGGCGCGGGCACCGAGGGCGGCCGTGAGCAGCCGCAACGCGGTTCCCGCCTCCGGGCTGACGGGTACGCAGCCCACCTCGGCGGCCCGGGCCCGGGCGGCGGCCAGGACCGCGTCCTCCGTGACGATCATGTCCTCCGAGTCGGAAAACCCCTGGGCAGGGTATCGGGTACCGCTCATCACCGGGGACGGGGAACCTGGCCAGTGGATCCGCCGTTGGAGTGATGCGGACCGGTCACGAACCGGGACATGATGGGGAGCGCAAGGGCACCGCTGACGTCAGGAGGTGATCCAGTGGCCGAAGCCGGCACGGTTTCGCCTGGCTGGGTGCCGCCGTCGTGGGACGAAGTTGTTCGCACACACGCCCCCCGTGTGTACCGGCTCGCATACCGGCTGTCGGGCAATCAACACGACGCGGAAGACATCACCCAGGAGGTGTTCATCCGGGTATTCAGGTCACTGGCCGACTACCGTCCGGGCACGTTCGAGGGGTGGTTGCATCGCATCACCACCAACCTCTTCCTCGACATGGCCCGCCGGCGGCAGCGGATCTGGTTCGTCCCGCTCCCGGAGGACACCGAGCGGATCCAGGGTCGGGACAAGAGCCCCGATCAGGTGTATTTCGAAGCGCATCTGGACACGGACGTCCAGGCGGCGCTGGACGCCCTGCCACCGGAGTTCCGGGCGGCGGTGGTGCTGTGTGACATCGAGGGACTGTCGTACGAGGAGATCGCGGCGACCCTCAATGTCAAGCTCGGCACCGTCCGCAGCCGGA
>JBJMIH010000290.1:0-4729 GCA_045806985.1 Mycobacteriales bacterium
ACGCTGGTCGAGCTGGCCGACGTGTCGAAGTGGTTCG
Source organism: Mycobacteriales bacterium (assembly GCA_045806985.1). GTDB lineage: Bacteria > Actinomycetota > Actinomycetes > Mycobacteriales > JBJMIH01 > JBJMIH01. The sequence goes on from JBJMIH010000290.1 coordinate 38, forward strand.
GGGACACGGTGGCGCTCGCCGACGTGTCGTTCACCCTCGGGCCCGGCGTGACCGGCCTGCTCGGGCACAACGGCGCCGGCAAGACCACGACGCTGTCGCTGATCGCCGGGTTCTCCACGCCGAGCCAGGGCACGGTCACGGTGGATGGGCGCGACCCGCGTACCGACGCCGAGGTGCACACGCTGCTCGGGCTGGTGCCGGACGGCGACGGGCTGTGGCCGTTCCTCACCGCCCGGCAGACCGTGATGTTCCTGGCCAAGCAGCGCCGGGTCGCCGACCCGGCCGACGAGACGCAACGGGCCCTGGTGCGGGTCGGGCTGACCGACGCCGCCGACCGGAAGGTGTCCGGGTTCTCCAAGGGCATGCGGCAGCGGGTGCGGCTGGCCCAGGCGCTCGTGCACGACCCGCGGGTGCTGCTGCTGGACGAGCCGCTCAACGGGCTCGACCCGGCGCAGCGGCTCCAGATGATCGACCTGATCGTCACACTCGGCGCCGAGGGGCGCACGGTGATGGTGTCCAGCCATATCCTCGCCGAGGTCGAGCGGATGGCCGACCGGGTACTGGTCATCGTCAACGGGCGGCTGGTCGCCGAGGGCTCGCCGGCCGGCATCCGCGACCTCATCACCGAACAGCCGAGGACGGTGCGGATCGTCGTCGACAAGCCGCGGGTGCTGGGCCAGTCGCTGCTGGCCGACGGGGTGGTTGACTCGGTACGGCTCACCGGTGACGAGCTGATCGTGGAGACCGCCGAGCAGGTACGGCTGGCGCGGCGGCTGCCGGTGGTGGCCAAGGAGGCCGGGCTCACCCTGCAACGGGTGGTGCCGGTCGGCGAGGACCTGGAGAGCGTGTTCGGGTACCTCACCCACGTGGCGAGGGGGATGGGTCGATGAGTGTCTTCGTGCTGACGCTGCGCGGGCTGCTGCTGCGGTGGCGGACGCTCGGGCTGCTGGCGCTGACCGTGGCGGTCGGGGTGGTGGCGGTGCTGCTGCGGCTGTTCGCCGGGTACGAGCACCGGCTGGACGCGTACGGCCAGTACACCGGGCGGCTGCTGGTGCCGGTGGTGATCGCGCTGGTCTCGCTGGTGATCGGGGTCAGCGCGTTCGGCGACGAGCGTGAGGAAGGCACGATGCCGCTGCTGATGGCGACGCCCACGGCGCGCTGGCGGATCGTGCTGGGCAAGCTGCTCGCGGCCATGCTGACGTCGTTCCTGCTGGTGGTGCCGGCGGTGGTGGGAGGCATCCTGCTCGGCACCGGCACGCTGCTGCCGACCGGAAAGATGATCGCCGCGACGGTCGCCGCGAGCGCCGCCGCGACCGTCGGCTACACCGCCCTCTTCCTGCTGCTCTCCCTGCTGGTCCAGCGCGGCGTCCTGGTCGGCATGGGTTACGTGGTGCTGTGGGAGGGCGTCTTCGCCAACTACGCCAGCGCCGCCCGCAGCCTCTCCATCGGCGCGTACGGTCGCCGCATCCTCAAGGCCGGCTTCGAGGACTTCAAGGTGCCCTTCCTGCTGCCCTCCGGGACGGTGCTGACCGCTGTCATCGTTCTGACAATTGTCACAATTCTTGCCTACATGGCATCGTCCTGGCGCCTTCCCCGCGTCGATATCAGGTAACGGGGGCTTGCCGGCTGCTCCGTCGGGGGGAGCAGCCGGCCGCCTACCGCTCGAGAATCCGCGCGACCTCGTCGTCGTCCACCCGGCCGTCGATCTCCCAGACCTCCCTTGCCAGGTTGACCTTGGTCACCAGCCGGCGGACGTACGAGGGCTTCTGCTCCGCGGACAGCACGCCCGCCGCGAACAACTTGGCGTACCGGACGCTGTCCACGATCGTGGACTTGACCCGCTCGTGCCGCAGGTAGGTGCGCACGTCCCGCTCCCACTCCGCGGTCAACTCGGGCGGCAGCGCGGCCGCCCAGCCGGCGACCATGCCCCGCTCCTCGTCCGGCAGGTAGCCCATCTTGTGCAGGTGCACGGCCAGGTCGTAGACGGGATCGCCGAACAGGGCCAGCTCCCAGTCCAGGAAGACCGACCGGCCGGCGCGGATCAGCATGTTCTTGCGGTGTACGTCGGCGTGGACCAGCCGGAACGGCCGCGGCGTCAGGCTCGCCCACGCCTCCAGCACCGGCGCCAGCGGATCGGCCGGCACCTTCAGCGCCGCCCACAACTCCGCGTACTCCGGCGCGAACTCCGCGTGGACATCCGCGGTGACCGCCGACAGGCGGCGCGCGAAGGCCGCGCAGTCGCCGTCGGCCGGCCAGCCCTCTGGCGGCTCCGGCAGGCTGGCCGGCGGCACCGCGGCCAGCCCGGCGAACAGCGCGGCCACGTCGCCCGGCACGTGCGTGGGCACCGCGGTCCCGCGCGGCGCGATCGCGTCCAGCAAGTCGCCGTCCACGTACTCGTGGATCTGGAATCGGTTCTCGGCGTGCAGCACCGCCGGGGCGTCCGGCACGTACGCGGCGACCGCCCGCAGCACCGCCGCCTCCGGCCAGATCCGCAGGTCCATCCGGTCCGCACCCCGGATGGGAGCCCGGACGACCACCCGGCCGGCCGGAGTCTCCAGCGCCACGTTCGTGTTGTAGAACCCCGCCAGCGACGACCGCTCGCGCGCCAGCGCGAACAACTCCTCCGGCGCCACCCCACCCGTACCCGCCAACACGGACACCCGAGGGTTCCAGAGGCCGGCCGACCGCGCCTGTGCCGTTTCGCGCACGGACACCCTGCGCCGGCACGCGGGTCGATTCGGGGAGGGTCAGCTGGGGCGGTGTCGGTGGGCGGCGGGTGGGCCCTGGTCGGTGCTGGCGAAGAGGGTGGCGGGGGAGGCGCCGAAGAGCTTGTGGATGAGGTGGCGGGCCTCCATCCAGTCGTCGTTCCAGCTGCCGTCGGACTCGACGACGATGGCGTCCGGGGCGAGCTGGGTGGCGCGGATCAGGACCGCGGTGACGGCGAGGTCGTACGGTTTCCAGTTGGTCTTGCAGAACGAGAACCAGTAGCCGCGCTCGCGGTACTCGGTGACGGCGGACAGCGGCCAGCCCGCGGCCACGCTGGGCGGCTCGCGGAGCAGGTAGAGCGGCTCGTGGCCGTCCTCGCCGATGCCGTTGAAGGCGATCTGGGCGTCCTCGAAGACCGGGTCGCCGGACCGGTCCGGGCCGACCACCACGGTGCCGTCGCGGTTGACCGCGGCCACGATCGCGGCCGCGTCGAGTTGCAGCGCCAGCCAGGCCGACTGCCAAGCCCGCGATTCGACGGCGATGCCCCAGTAGTGCGTGTATCCCACGGCGACCGAGTCTAGGTGTTAGAGCTCGTCCTCGTCGTCCAGGCGTGCCAGCCAGGACGCGAGTCGGTCGGTGGCGGCCTCGAACTCGGGGTGGAGGTCGACGAAGTCGCGGAGCCGCTCGGCCAGCCAGCCGAGCGTCACGGACTCCTCGCCGCGACGCTCGGTCAGCTCCTCGATGCCCTTGTCGGTGAAGTACACGGCCCTACCCGAGCGCGGCGTCGAGCAGGGCCTGCTGCTCGGCCTCGTGCATCACGTGCGAGCCGACGGCCGGGGCGGCGGCGGCCTTGCGGGAGGCGCGGCGCAGCCGGATCGACGGCGGCAGGTGCTCGCCGAGGTTGAGCGCGATGTAGGACCAGGAGCCCTGGTTGGCCGGCTCCTCCTGCACCCAGATGTGCTCGGTGGCGTTCGGGTACTGGTCGAGCGCGGCCAGGATCTCCTCGGCCGGCAGCGGGTACAGCTGCTCGACCCGGACGATCGCGACGTCCTGCCGGTTCCGCTTGGCCCGCGCCTTGGCCAGGTCGTAGCAGACCTTGCCGGCGCACAGCAGCACCCTGCGGACGTCCTTCGGGTCGGGCGTCGCGCCGTCGTACCCCGGGTCGCCCATCACCGGCTGGAACGCGCCCTCGGTGAACTCCTCCACCGCCGAGGTGGCCGCCTTCAGCCGCAGCATCGACTTCGGCGTCATCACCACCATCGGCTTGCGCAGGTCGGTGAGGGCCTGGCGGCGCAGCAGGTGGAAGTAGTTGGCGGGCGAGGACGGGTACGCCACGGTCATGTTCTCGTCCGCGCACACCTGGAGGAACCGCTCAAGCCGGGCGGAGGAGTGGTCGGGGCCCTGGCCCTCGTACCCGTGCGGCAGCAGCAGCGTGACCGACGACCGCTGGCCCCACTTCACCTCCCCGGAGGAGATGAACTCGTCGATGACGGACTGGGCGCCGTTGACGAAGTCGCCGAACTGCGCCTCCCACAGCACCAGCGCCGCCGGGTTCGCCACCGAGTACCCGTACTCGAAGCCCATCGCCGCGAACTCCGACAGCAGCGAGTCGTACACCCAGAACTTGGCCTGGTTCGTGTCGAGGTGGGCCAGCGGTGTGTACTCCTCGCCGGTCACCCGGTCGATCAGCACCGAGTGCCGCTGCACGAACGTGCCGCGACGGGAGTCCTGGCCGGCCAGCCGCACCGGCCGCCCGTCCAGCAGCAGCGACCCGAACGCCAGCAGCTCGGCGAACGCCCAGTCGACGCCGCCCTCCGAGGCCATCGCGGTACGCCGCTCCAGCACCGGCTTGACCCGCGGGTGCACGGTGAAGCCCTGCGGCCAGCTGACCTGCGCGTCCGCGATCCGCTTCACGACCTCGACCGGGATCGCGGTGCGGATCTCCTTGTCCTCGTCCACCGGCGGCGGCAGCGGTAGCGCCGACCC
>JBJMIH010000291.1:0-28019 GCA_045806985.1 Mycobacteriales bacterium
ACCCTCGGTGAGCTCCAGCTCCAGGCCGAAGGTGTTGCTCTCCTCGACGGTGATGACGCCTTCCTTGCCGACCTTGTCCATCGCCTCGGCGATGATCTCGCCGACCGACTCGTCGGCGGCCGAGATCGACGCCGTGGAGGCGATCTGCTCCTTGGTCTCGACGTCCTTCGCGAGGTTCGAGAGCTCCTCGGTGACCCGGTCGACGGCGTGCTCGATGCCCTTCTTCAGGGACATCGGGTTCGCGCCGGCGGCCACGTTGCGCAGGCCCTCACGGACCAGCGCCTGCGCCAGGACGGTCGCGGTGGTCGTGCCGTCACCAGCCACGTCGTCGGTCTTCTTGGCGACTTCCTTGACCAGCTCGGCCCCGATCTTCTCCCACGGGTCCTCGAGCTCGATCTCCTTGGCGATGCTCACACCATCGTTGGTGATGGTCGGCGCGCCCCACTTCTTTTCGAGAACGACGTTGCGGCCCTTGGGGCCGAGCGTCACCTTGACGGCGTCGGCGAGGATGTTCATTCCCCGCTCGAGGCCGCGGCGCGCCTCCTCGTCGAACGCGATCATCTTGGCCATTGAGTGCAATCCTCCGATGAAGGAGTAGTCCACGCAGTCGGCGGGGTGCCCGCGACGGACGACCTCCCACCACCGGCTTCGGTACCGGGTAGTGGGGCGGTCTCACCGCTCCGACCTAGCACTCAGGTTACCCGAGTGCTAGCGCCAGGTTTAGCACTCTGACAGGTTGAGTGCAAGCCGGCGGAGGTTACGCTGACCGGGCCGATGACCCGTACCGCTACCCTCCGTGCCGTCGCGGCCTGCCTCGCGCTGGCCGCCGCCACCGGCTGTGCCAGTGGTGGGCCGCCTCACACTTTCCGCCACCACCCGCAGGAACGGGGAGTGCCCGGGAAGGTGTCCCGGCTCCCGGCCGGCACCCGGCAGGCGATCGTGGTCGCCGGGCCGTCGCTTGCCGCCACCACCGCCGAGCTGACCGCGTACGAGCGCCGCGGCGACGGCTGGCACCGGGTCCGCGGCCCGGCGCCGGTCCGGATCGGCCGCAACGGGTTCACCTGGCGGCCGCGCGAGGGCGCGGGCGCGACGCCGGCCGGGGTGTTCGCGCTGCCGCTGGCGTTCGGCTGGGCGGACCCGGGCACCAGGCTGCCGTGGCGGACGGCGACCGCCGACTCGTGGTGGGTGGACGACCCGACCTCGCCGCTCTACGACACCTGGCAGGACGGGCCGGCCGCCGGCCGCTGGAAGTCCGCCGAACGGCTGCGGATCACGCCGTACCGGCTGGCCGTCTCGATCGCGACCAACCCTGGCCACGTGCCGTACGGCGGCAGCGCCATCTTCCTGCACCTGCCGATCGGCGATGCCACCGAGGGCTGCGTCACCGTGGACGAGGACACCCTGCGCTGGCTGCTCGGCTGGCTGGACCCGGCGGCGCGACCGCGTGCGGTGATGGGCCCGGCCGCCGACCTGAACAGGTAGCGGCATGAAAAACGCTCCACAGTCGCAGACTGTGGAGCGTTCGCCGAGAAGGTCTCAGTTACTCAGAGGCCGGACCGCATCGGCCTGCGGACCCTTCGGGCCGGAGGCGATCTCGAACTCGACGCGCTGGCCCTCGTCGAGGGCCTTGTACCCGTCCATCTGAATTGCCGAGTAGTGCACGAAGACATCGGCGCCGCCGTCGACGGCGATGAACCCGTACCCCTTCTCGGCGTTGAACCACTTCACGGTGCCCTGGGCCACTGGATCTCCCTTGATGGTGGTGTCTCGGGCACCGCACCGCGCGGCACCCGGGTCTTCGTCCACCGAGCCCCGCACTGCAAGCATGTTGCGCACGAACACTTACGAGAACTACGACCAAAGCGCACGCTACACGATTGGCGGCAGGCGGGACAGACATCGACGGCTGGCCGGAATGTCCGATCTGACGACGGCCTCGGGGCCTCCCTCAGGGACCCAGTTCGGCGGCCAGCCGCACGGTGCTGAGCGACGGGTCCTCGACCCCGCGCAGCCAGGCGTAACTCACCAGGCTCACGGCGATGTCGCCGGCCAGCGAGACCAGCCAGACGGCGACCTGGACGAGGACGGCGAGCGCCAGCCAGCCGGCGCGCAGGTGCGACGAACCCGCCCCGGCCGCGTCGTACAGCCCGCCGCTGAGCGTCGACAGCGCGCCGACCAGCAGCAGCCACAGCACCAGCCGCCCGACCGTCGCCCAGAACCGCTGGTTGACCAGCCGGAACGCGCGTCGCGGCAACCCGCGCCCGCGCTCGAACACCACCACGCCGTACAGCGTCGCGGTCACCGTCACCAGCACGTACAGGCCGGGCAGCACGCACAGCACCAGTCCGACGAGGGTGAGCAGTCCGAACACGATCGACCAGCCGACCACCCCGCCGAGCCGGGCCAGCCCGAACCGCAGGGCACGCCCGACCGGGGCGGGTTCGCCGGCCGCCTGCCGGGTGGCCAGCCACAGCCCGCCGGCCGCGACGGCCATGCTGAACACCACGGCCACCAGCCCGGCCAGCAGGATCATCGCGGCCAGCAGGGCCCTCGCCCAGCCGCTGGTGTGGCCGGTGCCGCTGTCGTGACCAGCCGCGTAGAAGGCGACGCCGAGCAGTACGAACAGCCCGCCGAGCACGACGATCGCGGCCAGCGCCAGCAGATGCAGCAGCACGATCCGTAACCAGCTGCGGCCGACAACGGCCAGCACCCGTGCCAACCAGTCGCCGAGGTCGTACCCGATGAGCGGGTCGCCGACCACCGTCGGCGCGCTCCGTAGCTGTCCAGTCACACCACGGAGCGTAATGGCGGAGCAGGTCAGCGCGGGTCGAGAAGGCCCACCTCGCGGGCCGCCTTCAGCGACGGGGTGATCCGTACCGTCGGCCCCACCACACCGGCCACCGCGTCCAGCGTCTTCAGGCCGTCGCCGGTGTTGTAGACGACCGTCTCAGCCTCCGGGTCGAGTGCGCCGGCCGCCAGCAGCTTGCGCAGCACGGCCACGGTGGTGCCGCCGGCCGTCTCGGCGAAGATGCCGGTGGTGCGGGCGAGCAGCCGGATGCCGTCCCGGATCTCCTCATCGGTCACGTCGGCCACCGCGCCACCGGTTCGCCGCACCGCGTCCAGCGCGTACGGCCCGTCGGCCGGGTTGCCGATGTTCAGCGACTTCGCGATGCCGGTCGGCTTGACCGGCTTGCAGACATCCCAGCCGTTGGCGTACGCCGTGGCCACCGGGTTGCAGCCGGCCGACTGGGCCCCGAACACCCGCCACGTCCCGGGCTCCACCAGCCCGGTCTCGATCAGCTCGCCGAACGCCTTGTCGATCTTGGTGAGCAGCGCGCCGGACGCCACCGGCACCACCACCTGGTCGGGCAGCCGCCAGCCGAGCTGCTCGGCCACCTCGAACCCGAGCGTCTTCGAACCCTCCGCGTAGTACGGCCGCACGTTCTGGTTGACGAACGCGGTCGCCTCGAACGCCTCGGTCTCCTGGAGCTCCGAGCACAGCCGGTTGCAGTCGTCGTAGGAGCCGTCGACGGCGACCAGCGTGCCGCCGTACACCGCGGTCTGCACGACCTTGCCGGCCTCCAGGTCGGCGGGGATGAACACCACCGACTCCAGCCCGTTGCGGGCGGCGTGCGCGGCCACCGAGTTGGCCAGGTTGCCGGTGGAGGCGCAGGCCACCCGGTTGAAGCCGAGGCCGCGGGCGGCGGTCAGCGCGACCGACACCACCCTGTCCTTGAAGGAGTGGGTGGGGTTGGCGCTGTCGTCCTTGATCCACAGTGCCCGCATGCCGAGCTCGCGGGCCAGGTTGTCGGCCCTGACCAGCGGGGTCAGGCCGGGGTTGAGGGTGACCCGGGTGTCCGGGTCCGCGCCGACCGGGAGCAGGCCGGCGTACCGCCACAGGTTCTTCGGTCCCCGCTCGATCTGGTCCCTGGTCACCGCGGCCAGCGCGGCGGCGTCGTAACCGACCTCGAGCGGGCCGAAACACTCGGCACAGGCGTGGATGGCGGCGAGCGGGTACTCGGCGCCGCAGTTGCGGCAGCGGAGACAGGAAGCCGGGCTGCCGGCGAACACCGCCGGCGCGTGTGTCAACGTCATGAGGCCCTCCCTCATCTTTCCCGCGTTCACGCGCGGGCCGGACTTGGCACCTCTCCCGACCGGGGGCCTCGACGATGAGACCGTGTCGGTGGTTGCCGGGGCTTCAACGGGCCGTTCCCTCTGCCCCTCTGGATGAGTACGTGTTCAGTTGTGTTCTGCTGATTCAATCACACCGCCTGGGAGGTTCTCTCGTGCGTTCCTGGTTCGCGAGACGGACCTCACGCGCCGCCGACTGGCCCGAGCCGCTGCTGACCGCCGCCAAGGGCGACCGGACCGTCAGTGTCGTGATGCCGGCGCGGAACGAGGAGGCCACCGTCGGTGACGTCGTCCGGTGCGTGGCCGGCCTGGCCGCCCGCACCGGCCTGGTGGACGAGATCGTGGTGATGGACTCCGGAAGCACCGACCGGACCGCGGCGGTGGCGGCCGCCGCCGGCGCCACCGTGCACGCCGTCGGAGACGTACTCCCCTCCGAGGGCGACCGGCCCGGCAAGGGCGAGGCGCTGTGGAAGTCACTCGCCGTCACCACCGGCGAGCTGATCGTCTTCCTGGACGCCGACCTGGTCGAGTTCGGCCCGCACTTCGTCACCGGCCTGCTCGGGCCGCTGCTCACCGACCCGGACGTGCGGCTGGTCAAGGGATGCTACGACCGCCCGCACGGCGGCCGGGTCACCGAACTGGTCGCCCGGCCGCTGCTCAACCACTACCTGCCCGACCTGGCGTACCTGGTCCAGCCGCTGGCCGGGGAGTACTCCGCCCGCCGCGACCTGCTGGTCACGCTGCCGTTCGCCGGCGGGTACGGGGTGGAGATCGGGCTGCTGGTCGACACCTACCGCGCCGCCGGCCTGGACGCGATCGCCCAGGTCGACCTGGGCCGGCGGGACCACCGGCACCAGGACGAGCTGGCGCTCGGCCGGATGGCCGCCGAGGTGCATCTCGCGCTGCTGTCCCGGGTGGAGGGTCGGCCGGCGGGGCCGGCCGGACTGACCCAGTTCGCCCGGGACGCGGACGGCCAATGGCGGCCCGTGCCGGTCACCGTCGACGTGACGGATCGGCGACCATTTTCGACAATCTGCGCCAACTCGGTCACCGTCACACAAGGTTTACCCATAGGCTGATTCTCTGTGCGGGAATCGGGGCTAACGCTGCTTGTCAGACACCAGACGTCGCCGATGGACGCGCGCCGCGGCGTGGTGCGTCTACACCCTGAGGTCCTGGTCGCGCTGGGTGCGTCACCGGGCGCGGCGCTGCGGCTCTCCGGCCGGCGTACCACCGGGGCACTGGCCGGCGTCGCGCGCAGCGACTCGGCCCAGCAATTCCTGTACTGCGACGACCTGACATTGCAGAACCTGGGCGTGCGGGACGGCGAGCCGGTGACCGTGATGGTCGAGCCGACGTACCCGGCCGGCCGGGTCGCCGTCGAGGGCGCGCCCGAACTGGTCGCCGCGATCAGGCCGGAACTGCTCCGGATGGCGCTGCTCGGCAAGGTCGTCGCCGCCGGCGACATGGTGTCGCTGCTGCCCCAGGACCTGCTGCCGCCCGGTACCGACGGCGACACCGTGGTGGCCGAGCGCCGGTCCATCCCGGACGTGGTGGGCAGCGGCTGGACGACCGCGCTGCTGCGGATCGCCGAGACCGACCCCGACGACCCCGGCGTGGTCACCATGGACACCGTGGTGGGCTGGGCGGGTGGCGCGTTCACCGCCGGAAGCGCCACCTCCGACCTGCGGGCCGCCGCGATGCTGACCGAGGACGAGGACGTGCCGCCCCGGCTGGAGGACCTGCCCGGCCTCGAACACCAGGCCGCCCGGTTGCGGGAGTGGATGGACCTGGGCATGCACCGGCTGGACGTGCTGTCCCGGTACGGCGCCTCCGTCTACATGGGCGCGCTGGTGCACGGCCCGGCCGGTTCCGGCAAGGCCAGCCTGGTACGGGCCGTGGCCGCGGTGGTCGGGGCCAACGTGTACCGGATCTGGGCGCCCACGCTGGCCTCGATGGACTCCACCGCCGCGGCCAAGCGACTGCGCGAGATCCTCGCCGAGGCCAAGGCCCACCGGCCGTCGCTGATCCTCATCGAGGACGTGGAAGCGCTCGCGCCGCGGGTCAACCCGCTGCCGGTGACGCCGGTGCTGCACGACATCGTCGGCGACGCCTCCCAGGCCGAGCGGGTCGCGGTCGTGTGCACCACCAGCAGGCCGGAGGCCTGCGACCCGGAGCTGCGCCACCCGGGCCGGCTGGAGCAGGAGATCGTCGTCCCGGTGCCGAACCGGGCCGAGCGCCGCGCCTGGCTGTCGGTGGTGACCCGGACGCTGCCGCTCGCGCCCGACGTCGAGCTGGACGCCCTGGCCGCGCGGACCGCCAGCTTCGTCGGCGGCGACTTCTACGCGCTGGCCAGGGAGGCCGCGGTGCGGGCGGCGCTGCGGCAGGGCGAGAGCGGCGCGCCGACGGTCACCCAGGCCGACCTGAACGCCGCGCTGGAGGTCGTCAAGCCGGCGAACCTGCTGGGGGCCAAGCCACAGGTCAACCGGGTGACGTTCGCCGACATCGGGGACATGGAGGCGGTGAAGCAGCAGCTCGAGGAGGCGGTGCTGTGGCCGCTGCGGTACCCGAACACCTTCGAGCGGCTGGGGGTCGAGCCGCCGCACGGGATGCTGCTGTACGGGCCGCCCGGCTGCGGCAAGACGTACCTGATCCGCGCGCTGTCCACCGAGGGCGAGATGAACTTCATCTCGGTGAAGGGTCCCGAGCTGCTGTCCCAGTGGGTGGGCGAGAGCGAGCGGGCGGTGCGGGACATCTTCCGGCAGGCCCGCGACGCCGCCCCCACCCTGCTGTTCCTCGACGAGCTCGACTCGCTGGCCCCGACGCGGGGCAGCCGGCACGACGCCGGCACCATCGACAGGGTGGTCGCGTCGCTGCTCACCGAGCTGGACGGCATCGAGCCGCTACGGAACGTGGTGGTGATCGGCGCGACCAACCGGCCGGACATGATCGATCCGGCCATGCGCCGGCCGGGCCGGCTGGAGCGGCTGGTGTACGTGCCGCCGCCGGACCGGGTCGCCCGCGGCGCGATCCTGCTGGCCGTCACCAGGAACGTCCCGCTCGCCCCGGACGCCGACCTGGCCACCGTCGCCAGCGACACCGAGGGCTACTCCGCCGCCGACCTGGCCGCCCTGGTCCGCGAGGCCGCCCTGTGCGCGATGCGCGAGTCCCTGGACTCCCCGTCGGTGACCGGCGAGCACTTCGCCGTCGCCCGCCAGCGCGTACTCCCCTCGCTCAGCCAGATCGACATCGCCAGGTACGCCAGCTTCCAGCACGCCGACTGACCCCGCCGCCCCCCGCCACCGCCTCGGCGACCGAGGTTGACAGCGCGGACCTTCATGTGTCAACTTTCTCTTACACATGACAGAGGAAGTGGCCATGGACTGGGCGGCACCGGCGGGCGACACCCTGCTGCGGGCGCTGGCGGCACTCGCCAACCCACACCGGATGCGCATCGTCGCGGCGCTGGCGGGCGGGCGTAACTACGTGAGCAGGCTCGCCCGCGAGATCGGGATGAGCAGGCCGCTGCTGCACATGCACCTGCAGCGGCTGGAGGCCGCCGGGCTGGTCGTCGGGTCCCTGGAACTCTCCGAAGACGGGAAGGCCATGAAGTACTTCGAGGTGGCGCCGTTCACGCTCCACCTGACCCCGGAGTCCATCAGTGCCGCAGCCCGCACGCTCAACGTGGAGGACGAACGATGACGCTGGGCACGATGATCTTCTTCGCCGTCGTGGCGGCGATCGTGGCCGGGGGGACTTGCGGCGTGGTCGCGATCTGGCGCGGCACCAGCATGTTCACCGACGTTTCCGACCGGCAGTACCGCCAGCTCCTGACCGAGTCCGAGGCTACCCACCAGATGGTGATCAGCGAACTGGGCGAGGTGCGGGAGCGGCTCACCGCGATCGAGAAGCTGCTCCGCTCGGTGGACGAGTAGCGCGATGGTGGTCAGGCTGCGGATCGGCCGGCGGGGCGTCAGCGTCGCCGTCACCGGCCTGGGCCGGGACGGACCGCGGTGGTTCCTGCTCACCGCGGTCCGGGTGCCCGGCTCGCTCCGCCCGCTGGTGGCGCGCGCCTCCGGGCGGTGCGGGCCGGGCGGTCAGCCCAGCCAGTCCTTCGTGACGACGACCGTGAGGTTGCCGTGTCCCGGCAGGCCCTCGTACCGGGGCAGCACCCGGGTGATCCGCGGGAACGCCTGCTGCAACTCCTTGGCCTGGTCCTCGAAGCCGGGCGCGTAGTACGCCGTGGTCTCCCAGAACCGCCCCTTGACGTTGCCGACCAGCCGGACGCTCCAGCCGTGCTCGCGGAACGTGTCGGCGGCGTCGGCGGCCAGGTCGTGGATCAGCGAGTTGTTGAGGACGGTGAGCGGCTCGTGGCTGGCGGCGCCGGGCGGCGGGTTCTGCTGCGGCTGGCCGCCCGGCGGTGACGTCGCGGGCGCGGACGGGGAGTGCGTCGGCGGCGCGCTGGAGGGCTTCTTCGACGGTGTGTGGCTGGGCTGGTGCGTGGACGGGCTGTGGTGGGCGGCCGAGTTGGGGTGGCGGGTCTTGTGCGTGGAGTGGCCGTTGACGGCCACCAGCAGGCCGATGCCGGCGGCGACCGCCACGACCGCGATGACCGACCCGATCAGCCGGCGCCGTCGCGGATCGGGCGGGGGCGACACCGGGTACGGATTCGGTTCCTCACTGGACGGTGAGGCGTTCTCGTCCAGCACGGCCTCCTTCAGCGGGGCGGGTCAGAGCCGAGCCGGCGAGCCGATCTCGTCCGCTGCCGGGTGGCTCGTAGCCGCCGCAGCCGCTTGACCAGCATCGGGTCCGCCGCCAGTGCGTCCTCGCGGTCGAGCAACGCGTTCAGCACCTGGTAGTACCGGGTGGCGGACATGCCGAAATGGTCACGGATCGCCTGCTCCTTCGCTCCGGCATATTTCCACCACTGCCGTTCGAAGGCCAAGATTTCGCGCTCACGGTGTGTCAGACCGCCACCGGCGTCCGGCGCCTCTTCGGTGGGGTCCATGCAGGCCATTGAACCACCAACCCCCGACACTTCCGGATGCCTCGCGATGCACGGGCGTGACCTGCCCGTACCCGCTTCGTGACCTGTTCGCGGCTAGCGTGACGTGGCGCGTGCCGGCGTGCGTTCTGGAGGGTGGAACTTTCCTGGAGGTGGCTGGTGCACGGACTGCGGTTGGCCCTACGCGCGCTGTGGTGGCGCCGTGGCCTGTCAGCGACGATCCTGTTCGTCGCGGTGATCGCGATGACCACCGCGGTACTCGGCCCGCTCTACGCCCGCGCCTCCGAACAGTCCAGCCTGCACGACCGGCTGCGCACCGCCCGCCCTGCCACCTCCGGCCTGACCGCCTGGCTGGCGCGGGCCGACCACCCGTCCACGGCCGGGCAGCTGACCGTCGAGCAGGCGCGCACCGTGGTCAACCGCGCGCTGGTCAACCCGGGGCTGGACAAGTACTACGACAAGCCCATCGCCAGCCTGGAGAGCTCGGTGCCCGGCGGGCTCGGCTTCCTGCTGCCCGGCTCGGTGACCGGCCTCGACATCGCCCGCGGCCCGATCCGGGTGCGGCCGGAGGACATCGACTACACCGCCGTCGTGATCTGGCGACAGGGCATCTGCAAGCACCTGACCTTCGACAGCGGCCGCTGCCCGACCACCGACGACCAAGTGGCGATCTCGGCCAGGGCCGCGAAGACCGCCAAGGTCAAGGTCGGCGACACGATCGGCATCGTGACCACCTCCGCCAACGGCAAGACGGCGACGCCGCGGATCGTGGGCGGCATCTACCGTGCCGACGCCACCGATCCGTACTGGTTCGACGACACTCCGTACCGCGGGCAGAGCTACCCCGACCCCAACAAGGCGCCGCAGCTCGACGTGGTCGTCGCCACCGAGCACTACGTGGCCAGCACCGAGATCGTCAGGGCCAGCGCCGACCGGGCCGTCCGGCCGTACGCCATCGGCCTGGACGACATGGGCCGGATCGAGGCGACGATCGGCGACGTCCGCAACAGCCTGGCGAGCCAGACCAAGTCGGCGCTGATCGACACCAAGATCGACAGGGTGTTCCACGACGCCAGGTCGGACCGGCGGGTGATCGACCTGACCGTGCTGCTGGTGGCCCTGCAACTGGTGCTGCTCACCTGGTTCGTGCTGTTCCTGGTGGTGGCCACCGCGACGGAGCAGCGCTCCGGTGAGGTGGCACTGGCCAAGCTGCGGGGCCTGCGGCCCAGCTCGGCGGTCGCGTTCGGGCTGGCCGAGCCGGTACTGCTGCTGACGCTGTCGATCCCGGTCGGCTTCGTCGTCGCGCTGCTCGGCAGCACGGCGATGATCGAGTCGGTGCTGCTGCCGCACACCCCGGTGGAGGCGTTCCGGCTGCCGGTGCTCGCCGCGATCGGGGTCGCCTTCCTCGGCGGGCTGGTGGCCGCGTTCATCGCCGCCAGGGCCACCCTCACCCGGCCGGTGCTCGACCAGCTCCGCCGTACCAGCGGCAGCGGCCGGAACGGCGCCCGCTCGCTGGCCGTCGAGGCGGTCGTGCTGGTGCTGGCGGCGGTCGGCGTCTGGCAGGTGCAGAGCGGCGGCGCCGAACTGGCCAGCGGCAAGAGCAACATGCTGGCGCTGCTCACTCCGGGCCTGCTGGCCATGGGCGTGGCCGTGGTGGCGCTGCGGCTGCTGCCGTTCTACGCCTGGCTGCGCATCCGCCGTACCCGGGGCAGCGGCCAGGTCGCCGGATTCCTGGCCAGCCGCCAGCTCGGCCGCCGGCCCGGCGCGCTGCGGGTGGTCGTGCTGCTCACGGTGGCGGTCGCGCTGGCCACCTTCGCCGTGGACGCCTGGCGGGTGGCGGCCGACAACCGGGAGAACCGCGCCTCCCAGGAGACCGGCGCCGGCCAGGTGCTCACCGTGACCGGCGGGAGCACCCGCGAGCTGCTGTACACGGTGCGCCGGCTCGACCCCTCCGGGAAGCACGCGATGGCGGCGAGCGAGTACCTGCCGTACAGCGGCCCCAACGACACCGGCCACGTCGTCGCCGTCGACGCGACCCGGCTGGCCGCGGTCTCCGCCTGGCACCGCAACTGGTCCCCCAGCCCGGCCGCGACGCTGGCCCGCAAGCTGCACCCGGTGATACGCCAGCCGGTGGTGCTGCGCGGCGACACGTTGACCGCGACGGTCGACGTCCAGAAGCTGGAGAAGCCGCCAGGCGACGTCGCCGGGTCGGGGGCCAGCGGTCCCGCCACCATGACCGTGCTCGTCACCGTCCAGACGCCGGACGGCAGGCAGGTCGGGGTGTCGCTGGGCACGACCCAGCCGGGCGAGCACGCGTACTCCGGGCCGGCGCCGGAGTGCCGGTCCGGCTGCCGCGTCGTCTCCATCGGCCTGGACCGCGACCCCGGCGACCTCGACACGATCACCGGCACGGTGGTCTGGAAGTCCCTCGGCACCGACGGCAGGGACCAGGGCGGCACCAGCGGCGACAAGGCCGGGCTGTGGCGGCCGATGCTCCAGGCCCAGGTCGACCCGAGCAGGCCGCCCGAGACCACGGTGAGCGGCAGCGGCGGCGGCCTGACGATCAGGTTCACCGTCGACGCCTCCGACGTGCCGTTCGTCAGCCCCGGCGACCTGCCGGAGACGCTGCCGGCGGTCGTCACCACGAAGACCGACACCACGCCGTACGCGGGCACGCCGGGCGCGATCTACGGCACCGGGCTGGACGGCCAGTCCCAGGTGGTCACCCCGATCGAGCGGGCGTCCTCGCTGCCCAGGGTGGACAGGGCCGGCGAGCTGGTGGACCTGGAGTACGCCGACCGGATGGCCACCGCCGACTTCCGCGACACCCTCGACGAGGTGTGGCTGAGCCCGGACGCGCCGTCCTCGTTCGGCAGGCGGCTGGAGGCGGCCGGCTTCCACATCAGCGACCGGAGCGACCTCAGCGCCCGGCTGCACCAGCTCGACCGGCAGGGCCCCGCGCTCGGCCTGCTGCTGTTCCTGGTGGCGGCCGTCGCCGCGGTGGTGCTCGCGGTCGCCGGCGTGGTCACCAACAGCTACCTGTCCGGGCGGCGGCGGGCGTACGAGCTGGCCGCCATGCGGACCTTCGGCGTGAGCCGGCACACGCTGGTACGCGCCGGCGGCAGCGAGCAGCGGCTGCTGTGGGGCGGCTCGGTGGTGCTCGGCGCGGTGACCGGCCTGGTCGCGGCCGGGCTGGCGCTGCCGGCGGTGCCGTTCTACAGCGACGAGGGCGCCGGGCCGCCGCTCGACTACACGCCGCGCTGGCTGCTGCTCGGCGGCCTGTTCGTGGCCCTGCTGGTGCTGATCGGGGTGCTGTCGGCGCTGATCAGCCGGCTGCTGGTCCGCACCGGCGTACCGGAACTGCTGCGGGAGGCGCAGGCATGAGCAGCGGTACAAACGTGCTGTCGGACGTGGTCCGCGACGCCGGTGGGATGGCGGTGCGCTGCGAGGGCGTGGTGCACATCTACCGGCTGCGCGGCAACGACGTGGTCGCGGTGCGCGGCGTGGACCTGGAGGTGCGGGCCGGCGAGAAGGTGGCGCTGCTCGGCCCGTCCGGGTCCGGCAAGTCGACGCTGCTCAACCTGCTCGGCGGGCTGCTGCGGCCGAGCGCGGGCCGGCTGTTCCTCGGCGACAACGAGGTCAACAAGCTCACCGAGCGTGACCTGCTGCGGCTGCGCGCCACCAAGGTCGGCACGGTGCTCCAGGGCGCGTCCCGCAACCTGCTGCCGTACGCCACCCCCGAGCAGAACGTGCGGTTCGCCCAGGGCGCGGTGGCCCGGCAGGCGCGCCGCGGCCTGCTCGCCCCGATGGAGCTGCTGGAGGTGCTCGGCCTGCACCAGGTGGCGCGCAAGCCGATCCAGACGCTGTCCGGCGGCGAGCAGCAGCGGGTGGCGCTCGCGGTCGGCGTCGCCAACGGCCCCGGCCTGCTGCTCGCCGACGAGCCCACCTCGCAGCTCGACCACGAGGCGCGGCTCGGCGTGCTGGACATGCTGGACACCGTCAACGGCGAGTTCGGCACCACGATCGTGCTGGTCACCCACGACCCCGACGTCAGCCACCGGCTCGGCCGCACCGTCCACATGCGCAACGGCGTCGTCGGCGCCGAGGGACACCTGGGCGAGCGGTACTCGGTCATCAGCAAGGACGGTTCCGTGCACCTGGCCGACGAGCTGCTGCCGGAGTGGCCGCCCGGCACCATGGTCACGTTCGAGCGGGAGAGCGAGGACGTCGTGCGCATCATCCGGAGGTCGCGATGACTCTCGACACAGTTTTCGGGCATGATCTGGCCGCCGAGCGGGTCACCGTGGTGCGCGGCGGGCGGACCATCCTCAACGAGGTCTCGATGAGGGTCGAACCCGGGCAGGTGCTGGCCGTCACCGGACCGTCCGGCGCCGGCAAGTCCACACTGCTGTCGCTGCTGGCCGGGCTGACCGCGCCGGACCAGGGGCGGGTGCTGTTCGGCGGCGAGCCGGTGCGGGCCGGCGACGACGCGCACCTGCGCCGTACCGGGCTGGTGCTCCAGGGGTACGGCCTGGTGTCGGTGCTGACCGCCGCCGAGAACGTGGAGCTGGTGCTCCAGTGCCGCGGGGTGGCCGCGGTCGAGGTACGCGAGCGGGCCGCCGCCATGCTGGAGCGGGTCGGGCTCGGCGAGCAGGCCGACCACCTGATCGAGGAGCTGTCCGGGGGCCAGCAGCAGCGGGTCGCCGTGGCCAGGGCGCTGGTGGACCGGCCGGACCTGGTGATCGCCGACGAACCCACCGCCGAGCTGGACGCCGACACCCGCGACGTGATCATCCAGCTGCTGCGCGAGGAGGCGTGGCGGGGCGGCACCGTGGTGGTCGCCACCCATGATCCGGACGTCACCGAAAAGTGCGACGAGGAGATTCACCTGGTCGACGGCGAGGTCAGCACGGCCTCGACGGTGTAAGACTGCCGGTATGAAGAAACTCGTCAACGGGCCCGCCGACGTGGTCAGCGAGGCCCTCGGAGGGTTCGCCGCCGTCCATCCGGAGATCACCGTGGACGTGGCGGGCAAAGTCGTTCACCGCGGCCCCACGCGGGGCAAGGTTGGCCTGGTGTCCGGGGGCGGGTCGGGCCACGAGCCACTGCACGCGGGATTCGTCGGGTACGGGATGCTCGACGCCGCCTGTCCCGGCGAAGTGTTCACCTCACCGGTACCCGATCAGATCCTCGCCGCGACCACCGCCGTCCACGGCGGCGCCGGCGTCCTGCACATCGTCAAGAACTACACCGGCGACGTGCTCAACTTCCAGATGGCGGCCGAACTGGCCGACGACGAGGGCATCGAGGTCGCCTCCGTCGTGGTCAACGACGACGTGGCCGTCGAGAACTCCACCTACACCGCCGGTCGCCGGGGTACCGGCGGTACCGTTTTCGTGGAGAAGATCGCCGGCGCGCTGGCCGAGCAGGGCGCCGACCTGGCCGCCGTCGCCGCGGTGGCGTCCGAGGTCAACGAGCGGTCGCGGTCGTTCGGGGTGGCGCTCACCCCGTGCACGGTGCCGGCGGCCGGCAAGCCGGGCTTCGAGCTCGGCCCCGACGAGATCGAACTGGGCATCGGCATCCACGGCGAGCCCGGCCGGCAGCGCGGCCCGATGCGGCCGGCGGCCGACATCGTCAAGGCGGCGCTCGACGCCATCCACGAGGACCTGCCGCTGGAGGGGGACCAGCTGGTGATGGTCAACGGCATGGGTGGCACGCCGCTGGTCGAGCTGTACGTGGTGGCCAGGGAGGTCTCCGCCTACTTCGACCGGGTCGGCGCTCGCGCCACCCGCTGGCTGGTCGGCAACTACATCACCAGCCTGGAGATGGCCGGCGTCATGATCACCACCTGCCGGCTGACCGACGCGCTCACCGCGCTCTGGGACGCGCCGGTGCAGACCCCGGCGCTGAGGTGGGGCCGGTGAGCTTCGACTCGCCGGCCGCCCTCGCCTGGGTCGCCACCCTCGCCGATCTCGTCGAGGCCAACGCCTCCCGGCTGACCGACCTGGATGCCGCCATCGGCGACGGCGACCACGGGTTCAACCTGACCCGTGGCTTCGGCGCCGCCAGGAAGGTGGAGGGCGACACCCCCGGCGCGGTACTCGCCGGGGTCGGGCGGACGCTGGTCTCGACGGTCGGCGGGGCGTCGGGCCCGCTGTACGGGACGTTCTTCCGGCGGGTGGGGAAGGCGCTCGGCGACGGGGAGTCGGCCGACGCGGCGTCGGTCGGAGCCGCGCTGGAGGCCGGGGTGGCCGGCATCCAGCAGCTCGGCAAGGCCGAGGAGGGCGACAAGACGATGATCGACGCGATGGCGCCGGCCGTACGGGCGTACCAGGAGGCGCTCGACGGCCACGCCGACCTCGCCGGGGCGGCCCTCGCCGCGGTGGGGGCGGCGCGGGAGGGCGCCGCCGCGGCCGTGCCGTTGCAGGCCCGCAAGGGCAGGGCCAGCTACCTCGGCGAACGCAGCAAGGACCACGCCGACCCGGGCGCGGAGTCCGCGGTACTGCTGTTCGAGGCGCTGGCGCGGGTGACGGGCGGTACCGGATGACCGTCGGTGTGGTCCTGCTCTCGCACAGCCGCACGCTCGCCGCCGGCGCGGCCGAGCTCGCCGGGCAGCTCGCCGGCGAGACCCGGATCGCGCCGGCCGGCGGCACCGCCGACGGCGGCCTCGGTACCAGCATCGACCTGCTCGCCGCGGCGGTCTCGTCGGTGGCCGGCGACGACGGGGTGGTGATCATCGCCGACCTCGGCAGCGCGGTCCTCACCGCCCGCACCTACCTGGCCGACGACGACGAACTCCCCTGCCAGGTCCTCCTCGCCGACGCCCCCTTCACCGAGGGCGCGGTGGCCGCCGCCGTACTGGCCTCCACCGGCGCCCCCCTCGCCGAGGTCCACGCCGCCGCCGAAGAAGCCTGGCAACACCGCAAGACCTGACCCCCGCCACCTTCGCGCGGGTCAGCACTCGATGACGTTGACGGCGAGGCCGCCGCGGGCGGTCTCCTTGTACTTGGTCTTCATGTCGGCGCCGGTCTCGCGCATGGTCTTGATCGCCTTGTCCAGGGTGACCACGTGGCGGCCGTCGCCGCGCAGCGCCATCCGGGCCGCGTTGATGGCCTTCACGCTGGCCATCGCGTTGCGCTCGATGCAGGGGATCTGCACCAGCCCGCCCACCGGGTCGCAGGTCAGGCCGAGGTTGTGCTCGATGCCGATCTCGGCGGCGTTCTCCACCTGCTCGGGGGTGCCGCCGAGCACCTCGCACAGCGCGCCGGCCGCCATCGAGCAGGCCGAGCCGACCTCGCCCTGGCAGCCCACCTCGGCGCCGGAGATCGACGCGCCCTCCTTGTACAGCACCCCGATCGCGCCGGCCGTGAGCAGGAACCGGACCACGCTGTCGTCGTCGGCGCCGGGCACGAACCGCACCAGATAGTGCAGTACCGCCGGCACGATGCCGGCCGCGCCGTTGGTGGGCGCGGTGACGATCCGGCCGCCGGCCGCGTTCTCCTCGTTGACGGCCAGCGCGTACAGGTCCACCCAGTCCATCGCGTGCAACGGATCCGTCGTGCTGCCCTGCGCGCGCAGCTTGCGGTACAGCTCGGGGGCGCGCCGGCGCACCTTCAGCCCGCCCGGCAGCACGCCCTCCCGGGTGCAGCCGTTGCGCACGCACTCGGCCATGACCGCCCAGATCTTCAGCAGCCCGGCCCTGACCTCGGCCTCCGGCCGCCACGCGGTCTCGTTGGCCAGCATCACGCCGCTGATCGGCAGGCCGGTCTCGGCGCACTGCCCGAGCAGCTCGGCGCCGGTGCGGAAGGGGTACGGCAGCACCGTGTCGTCGGCCTTGATCCGGTCCGCGCCGGCCGCCGCCTCGTCCACCACGAACCCGCCGCCGACCGAGTAGTACGTCCGCGCCCGCAGCTCCGCGCCGCCCTCGTCGTACGCCACGCACCGCATCCCGTTCGGGTGGAACGGCAGGCTGCGGCGCCGGTGCAGTACCAGGTCGGTGTCCGGATCGAAGTCGACCTCGTGCCGGCCGAGCAGGGCCAGCCGCCGCGCCGCCCGGATCGCCGCCTCGCGGCCGGGTGCGGTGTCGGTGTCCACGGTTTCCGGCCGCTCGCCGGCCAGGCCGAGCATGACCGCGCGCGCCGAGCCGTGCCCGTGCCCGGTCGCGCCGAGGGAGCCGTACAGCTCCACCGCGACCCTGCCCACCCGCTCCAGCAGCCCGTCGCCGTCCAGTCCGGTCGCGAACCGGTGGGCAGCCCGCATCGGCCCGACCGTGTGCGAGCTGGACGGGCCGATCCCGATGCTGAAGAGGTCGAAGACGCTGATCGCCACGTGGAAGCCTCCAGTTCGGCGCTGAACCGGGCCTCCCCCTCTGCCGGCGGCGGCAGACGCCGCGTGCCCACGTGGTCCGTTTGCCTGAGAGATTCCGGGGGAGTCTTGCTCCTTCGGCGCCCCAACGCTGGCCGCGGGGGACTCTCCCACATGGGTTTGCTGCGACGATTCCGAGTAAATCACACTGGCCACAGGGCCGAGTCCCGGTCGAAGCCCTCACTCTCCGTTTCCCCCGCTCACCGGCGGCGTTCGGCAGGATGCGCCGTTGCGCTTACCTTGGGCTCCGGTAGTGACTTTCGAGGTCGTCCTACCGGAGGTGAGCCGTGTCGAGAAACGTGAAGGACGTCCCGGTCGTCCGGTCCACTTGCTGGTCGTGCGGGCAGGTACTGGAGAAGAAGGTGTCCAGCCGTACCCGCGTGCCGCGGTTCTACCTGTGGCACTGCCCGCGCTGCGAGGTCAACTGGTCGGGCGAGGGACAGGCAGCCTGAGCCGGCCCGCCAGCAGGGCGGCCGCCGGTCCCGCCGGCTGCCTCCGCGGTACGGCCGGCTTGAGTGCCCGGAACCGCCGGTAATGACGCAGCGCCTCCGTAACGTGGTCCTCGGCCAGGTGGGCGATGATGATCACCCGGTGGGCGCTCTCGCACATCGGGGCCGCCCTGGTGACCTCCAGTGCCGTGGCCAGCGCGGCGGCGTACCGGCCGCGGGCCAGCAGCAGTCCCGAGATCCGCTCCAGGGCGCGCAACCGGAGCTAGCGCAGCCGGTGCCGCTCGCCGGCCACCCACTCCTCGGACCAGCCAGGCAGCAGGTCCGCGTCGAGGAGCGGGCCCGCCGCCCTGATCGGGCGCGAGTGCAGAGCCAGCGCCTGCCGTGGGCCGCCGTGACCCGGTGCACGGCGAACCGTTGAGCACCGAGAGTTCGATCCGCGCTGGAGCCGCCATGGGACGTAACGGTGCATCACCACTCGGTTACCCAGTAGCGCCGTCCGAAACCGGCGACACGCCGACGAAAGTCCCCTCGTCACCCGCCCGTCAGGACGACATCATCCCGCCGAGAGCCGCGGCCGCGGCCCCGGCGTGCTTCATCGGCACGGTGTCCTCGTAGGTCAACGGCCTGACCTGTGCGTCCTTGAGGTTCGGCCGATCAACGACCCGGAAGTGCCGCCGTACCTCCCCGACGAACCAGTCCGGCACCCGCCCCTTGCGGCGCAGTACCGCCAGCTCCTCCGCGGTCATGTCAGCCACAGCGGCCGCCAGAGCCGCCGCGTACACCTCCAGCTCAGCACCCTTGCCACCCTTGCCGCCGAGCCGCCGCCGCACGGCCCCCCAAGCCCGCGCCACATCCCCGTCGCTCCCGGTGTCGTCCCTCGACGCCCCCATGACCCACCTCCTGTGCCCTGGTACTGACTATGACGCCACCAACCCCCACCGCCGTTTACCTGCGACCCACCTCACCCGCCCGACTATGATGACCCTGCCTCGTGCCGGTGTAGCTCAATTGGCAGAGCACTCGCCTTGTAAGCGAAAGGTTGCGGGTTCAAGTCCCGCCACCGGCTCCAGTCCCTACCAGGCCGTTCCCGCCGCGCCGCTCCCCCCGCCGCCGACCTTGACGGCTGAAGTTGACGGCTGACGGCTCATCCGAGCTGATCCCCGAGCCGCCCGAGGCCGTCCCGCTTCTCCTCGGCGGACACGTGCGCGTAGATCGTCATGGTCACCTGGATGTCGCTGTGCCCAGCGATGTCCTTGACGACGTGAGCCGGCACCCCGAGCGACAGGAGCAGGGTCACGCAGGTGTGCCGCATGTCGTGAAACCGCATCTACTACAGCGCGAGCGCGGTCCGAAGGTTGTCGGTGATCTGCTGCAAGGTCGGCCGGGACAGCGGCTCGAGGTCGGTGAGGATCTCCTCGACCGGAACCTTCTCGACCTGGTCGGTGAACTCGGCGTAGGCGCTGGAGAGCGCCTCCTGCTGGACAGTCTTGCTGCCAGCGTGATGAGGGCGGCAAGCATCGACGCTTCGCTGTCGCGGATCTTGGGTACCAGTTCACGGAGTGCGGTGTGCTCACGGGTTCCGCTGGTGGTGAGTCGCTTGAGCAGCTTGAGCTAATCCCGGTCGAGCGGCACGTTCTTGCGGGTCGGGCCTGCAGGGGTGGGCGATTGGTCGATCACTCGGTGTCCTTGGAGGGAAGGTTGGTCGAGGTGAGGGCGCCGCAGCCTGTCCGGCCAGCCGCTGTCTGGACGACGCGGAGACTCAGTGCCGTCCAGACACCGTGGCGTACTAGGGCCCGGCCCGGCCCACGACGTGGACACGGGCGCACCGCCCTCCCGACTCTTCACGGCTGTTCCGGAGGAGAGGGCAACTCTGGCAGCAGGTCACCGGGCCGAACGCCGATCGCGTGTGCCATCAACACGAGTCGGTCCGCGGTCGGCGTGCTCCGACCCGTCTCCCAGGACCAGACCGTGAACGCGGTCAGGTTCAACCGTCGAGCGAGCTCGTTACGCGACCACCGCTTGGCCAGGCGAGCGGACTCGATCCGCCGTCCGATGCCGGTTCGTAGCGCGAGCTGATCCGCAGCGCTCATCTGCCGTCACGCCTCACGGGTGGGGGTGTAGTCGCGGTAGCCAATCCTGTCGGGCCGGGTCCGATACGCCTCACACACGGCCTTAAGCAGCGTGGCCGGCACCCGCACCCGACCAGCCTCCCAGTTGTCCAGGTCCTCGACGCCGACCCGGACCGTCCGCGGACCCCCGTCGCCCGCACCGGGCTCCTCGGGCTTGCCGTTCAGGTGCTCCTGCGCCAGGCCGGCGATCGTGGCGACCGCCTCCTCCCGCGTGAGGCAGTGGTACAGGCGGTGCGCAGCCATCGGGGACAGAGCCAGGGCGATACGTACGCCCTCCACCCTCCGCGCTTCCGACCAGCCCAGTCGCTCGCCGTTGGCCGAAACGGCGGCCAGCACTGACAGCCGCTTCCGCGTCAGCAGTGGATCGTCCAGGAACTTGGACGCCAATTCCAACAGGTCGCCCTCAAACGCCTCACCCGCTGACAGGCGGTTTGCGGTCACCACGCACCTCCAATGTCGAATACGGCGCCTGTGCCGGCCCGGTGTCCCCCGTCGGAAGGGAGCCACCGGGCCGGCGGCTCGCCCGCCCCCGCCAGGAGGGGCCGGCCGGGCAGCGGGGAGATTGAGGCTCCCGACCCGATCGGACGAGGAGCACGACCGGGCCGGGAGGCTCTACCGGCGGATGTGGCTTTCGGCGCTGGTGCGCCGGGCACAGCGGTTGATCGCCGTGCCGGCGCGCTCCAGTCGTTCGTCCAGGTCACGCTGCCTGATCAGCAGGTCGGCAAGCCGGCTGCTGATCTCACGGCGCTGCGCCGGAGTTAGGCCCCTCACCGGAAGCCCTCGCCTTGTCCCGTGTTCCCCGTGCATACGTCGAGACTGGCGCGCCGAACCGCCCACTAGGACCCAAAACGGGAGGAGGTCAAGAGGATGACCAGGGGAGGATTGGGAGAGGTTGAGCCGGGAGTCCGGTATCCGGCCCGTCACGGTGTATGACACCATGGCTACTCGCCGGAAGGACGGAGCCGTAGGTGCCTGAGCCGAACGACAGGCTCATCAAGGCCCGCAAAGCTGTGGCGTCCCGAGTCGACCCGGGCGACCATCTGAGCCGTGACGAGCTTGCTGAGCTGGTCAACGCCCACATCTATCAGGAGACCGGCAAAGAGACTGCCGTTGACGGCAAGTACGTCGGCAAGCTCGAACGAGGCGAGATCCGGCGACCTCACCGCGCCTACCGGGCCGCCTTCCGCGCCGTCCTCGGAGCAGCGACAGACGCCGAGCTCGGCTTCCTCCGCCCCACAGGCGGCCGGGTTACCGTCGCCGACGTGGACCGGAAGCAGTTCCTGCAGGGTGTTGTGGCCAGCGCCGGCGTAGCAGTTGGCGTGCGGCCTGGTGGTGTCATCCAGCGAGTCGAGAGCCTTCTGTCCGGCGCGGGCGAGGCGACCGATGTCGCCACGCAGGTCGAGTGGCAGAGCTTGAGGATGCATGGTGGCCAGTTCTTCGCCGGTACCTCGGTGGGCACCGTCGTGCATCCGGCGGTCAACGACGGACGAGTCCTCGTCACCGTTCCCCGCAACTACGCTGACGACGGGTTCTTCCAGCGACCTCACCGCGGGCTTGTCATCGGCGCGGTCGAGGACGACCAGGGCGTGCGGTTGTTCGGGATCGACGGCCGGCACGCTCGCCGGCGGCTACGCGCGTCCGCCGGCGGACGCCTGCTCATCCCCCGCGCCTACCTCCTCGATGACCTCACGCTCGGCCTGCTCTGGGCGACCGCGAACCTTGACGCCGGCCTCCTGGACGATGACGCCCTGCTCGCCGAGTACCGCGAGCATCTGGAGTCCTACGCGAAGCTTCCCCGCTCGGCCGCCGGCCGGGACGCCGCCTCAGACCTGACCACGGCCTCCCAGATGTGGCTCGGGTCGGACTTCTGCGCCAAGCACATCCTCAGACACACCGACGAACTCTCCGATGTCCCCGTGTTCTGGACGAGTGAGCAGCGCGGCGAGGAGGCCAGTACGTGGCTCCTGTTCGCGCACAAGTACGCCTACCTCCAGTCCCTCGCGGAGCGCTTCGCAGGATCGGGCTCCGGGCTGGCCCGCGCGTTCTGCGTCCCAGGGGAGGCCGTTCGAGACTCGGCGCGCCCCGAACGGGTCCTCCTGCTGCTTTCCGTCGCGCTTATGGAGTCATTCGGTCTGCGGATCGACGTGTGCACTGACGCCGAGTACAGCGCCATTGAGGGCTACGTCCTGGAGCCCAGCCGCCGGGCGATCGTCGCCAACTGGGTGCGGACGGACGGCATCTGGCTTGTCGACGTGACCGACAACCGCCCGTCGCTGTGGGAGTACAGCGAGGCCAGCGGGCAGGCCCGCGCCCACTCGGTGACCGCCGGGGCGAACTCGGCCGCTCGCCTCCGTGCCCTGGCCGCCTTCCTCGACCTGGACTGGAGCTGGATCGTCCAACGCTGCGCCGAGCTGGCGGAGTGCGGATCGGCCGGCCTCATCCAGCCCCGGAGCCGACTGATGTCGGCGGCAGGGGTCGACCGGGCGTGCCGGTTCCTGGGCGAGATGAAGACCGGCCGGTACTAGGCTGCCGAGCACTGATCCACCGTGGAGAGGCACAGTGTGAAGCCTGCCGACAGCGACGCCCCGCGTGTCGTCGTCTTCGCCCTGGGCGGGACGATCGCAGCCACCGGGAGCGGAGGGGTCAGCCCCTCCCTGTCCGCAGACCAGCTTGTCAGCGCCGTACCGGGGCTCGCGGCGACCGGGGTCACGGTGGAGGTCGAGGACTTCCGGAAGCTCCCCGGCACCTCTCTCTCGTTCGAAGACCTCACCGCCCTGGTCGATGCGATCAGAGCCAGGACCGCCCAGGGCGTAGACGGCGTGGTGGTCACGCAGGGAACCGACACCATCGAGGAGTCGGCCTACTACCTGGACCTACTGCACGACGGCCCGCACCCGGTAGTGGTGACCGGTGCCATGCGGAACCCGACGCTTGCCGGGGCGGACGGACCGGCCAACATCCTCGCCGCCATCCAGGTCGCCGCGAGCCCCGACGCCCGATACCAGGGGTGCGTCGTCGTCTTCGCCGACGAGATTCACGCGGCCCGCCGCGTCCGGAAGACGCACTCCACCAGCGGCCACACCTTCCAGTCCCCGAACGGCGGACCACTCGGCTACGTAGTCGAAGGGCGACCGCGCTTCCTGAACGCGTTGGGCGGCCGGTTCGTCGTACCCGCAGCCCACGCCGCAGTTCAGCCAACCGTCGGGCTCGTGACCGTCACCCTCGGAGACGACGGCACGATGTTGGAGCAGGCGTCCCGCCACCTTGACGGACTCGTGGTTGCAGCGTTCGGCGCTGGCCACGTCCCCGTCGCCCTCGTCCCCCTCCTCGCCCAGGTGGCGGAGCGGATTCCGGTTGTGCTCGCCTCCCGCACCGGCGGGGGATCGGTCCTGGCCTCGAGGTACGGGTTTCCCGGGTCGGAAAGCGACCTCCTGAACCGCGGCCTCATCTCGGCCGGATTCCTCGACCCACTCAAGGCACGCGTATTGCTGCGGACACTGCTCACGGCCGGAGGCGACCGTGACGCGATCGCCGCCGCGTTCGGCGCGGCGGGTGGGTACCGGGAGCCGGCAGACTGGCCCTGGCCGCTCGACCGCCACCAGCCGGCCTGAAGGGAACAGGATGCGTAGCCACGAGCTGACCATCGGCCGGACGTTCGGCGTCGTCTTCGACCACGGCGAGGACTTCTACGCCTCCCTGGAGGAGTTCTGTCGCAGCAACGACGTCCGCCAGGGCTACGTCCACGGCTTCATCGCCGGGTTCAGCGCCGCCGAGCTGGTTGGCACCTGCGGCAAGCTGGAAGACCCCCAAGCCCCCGTGTGGTCGAGCGTCCACCTCACCAACGTGGAAGCCCTCGGCGCAGGCACCATCGCCTACGACCGCGACGACGACACCTTCCGCCCCCACATCCACGTGACCGTCGGACTGAAGGAGCACAGCGCCACCGGCCACACCAGCCACCTCCTGTCAGCCCAAGTCCAGTTCCTCACCGAACTGCTGATCACCGAGGTCGCCGCCCCCACGATGTACCGCCAGCGCGACCCCGGCCAGTACAACGTCCCCCGCCTCCATTTCGACAGCAGCGTCTGACGCCGACCGCCCAGACGCGATAGGCAGGAGCGGCCTCGTGACCATCGTCAAACCCGCCCAGCCAGCCGACGCCGAAGCCCTCGCAGAGCTCGCCGAGGAGATGGACCGCTTCTACGGCGCAACCGAGTTCGACCCGGTCGAAGTCCGCGTGCGCCAGATCAACGAAGCGATCTTCAGCGATCCGCCGTCTGCCTACGCCCTACTCGCCTGGAACGACGGCGGCCGCCTGGTCGGCCTCGCCAGCTACTCCTACCTCTGGCCCGCAGTCGGCCTCACCCGCTCCCTGTTCTTGAAGGAGCTGTACATCTCCGAATCCGTCGGCAAGCAGCTCATGCATACCCTCTACGAAATAGCCCCCAGACACGGGGTGCAGCCGCGTGGAGTGGATGACCGACACGCCAAACACCGACGCGCGGCGCTTCTACAAGGACCTGTTGGGCGTTCCTCCGACCTCCTCGAAGATCTTCTACCGCTTCGAGAGCCGCACCCTCCGCGACGCAATGGGTCCCGATGCACGCGAGGAAATATAAACCATAGTTAGAAGGTTGCAGGAGCCACGTACTTGCGCATGGCTGCTGACCGGCAAGGCTTAGAGTTGATTCTACGTTGTGCCGGGTGGCACTGGGCTCCATTCGAGCCATGCTCCGTCCTTGTTCCGGGACACACCTAGATGGTAGTCCGCTGGCAGAATTTCGTCCGGGAACGGATTGGCAGCAAAGGGGTTATCAAATCTGAGGATCACGGAATTGTCAGGCTGCCAAGGCTTCCAACCGTAGAGGGTAATTACACAAGAAACTTGCCGATGTTTACCTTCCGGTCGATCCTCCGCGACTCCGAAGAATCCGTTATTAGCGCGCCTGAGTTCGCCCGAGTTCACCAGCACCTGCTCGTTTCCCAGCAGGGCATCTTCAAACTGGTCCACGCCGCATGCCCAGTCCCAGTCTCCAACGAATATCGCGAATGGCTTGTCACGCGTGTCGTATCGTTTCTGGACCTTCTTCTCCAAAGCGGAACGCATTCGCTTGTAAGAATCGACGAAGCCGCCCACAGGCTGGCCTGTCCCCACCACTCTGTCGGTCGGCTTCGGCGAGAAAGTTGAGCGTCGCCGCCGGAAACGAAACCGAAGCTCGACGCCGGCCGCTACATACACGACCCACGGAGTAAGTGGGTTTGTGGGATCAGCCTCTTGATCATCTAGCTCGT
Organism: Mycobacteriales bacterium; assembly: GCA_045806985.1. Taxonomy (GTDB): domain Bacteria; phylum Actinomycetota; class Actinomycetes; order Mycobacteriales; family JBJMIH01; genus JBJMIH01. Next base: position 25,371 of record JBJMIH010000291.1, read on the forward strand.
CAAGGCGCTCCTCAACCCAAGCCACTACGCGTCTCATTGAAGGCTGGCGGGCCAAGCGGATTACCTCGAAGTGAACGAACCAATTGGTAAGCGGAATGCGCCTATTCAACTCGTCTACGATTGCCGCATGCCTCTTCTGTTCGGCCGTCCATTGAGCGTTTTCAAATAACGAGCAGACCTCGATGGCGGCAAGGTACTCTTCGTGATGGTAGATACGGAAGTCAGGGCCGACACCACCTTCCTCATGGATTACTCGGCCGTGTGGTGCGAGCCGGCTATGAACGAACAGCTCATCCAGCGCCGAGGCATGTTGGACATTGTCGGTACTGCGTAGCCGGCCGGCGAGTGCGCCTCCGGGATCTGGGAACTGCTCGTAGGCTGCATTAATCCAGTCTCGGGCGACAATGGCCTCTTCCCTCGTGGACTCCAGGTAGAAGTTCACAGCTGGTTCGGCCCAGCCAAGAGGCCCGTCTCTAGCTATGGACGGCTCGGGGAAGGCGACTTGGTCCCTCATATCGCGGCACTATACCACTCGGGAATTGGGACAACAGCAGTTACTCAGCCTTGCTGGCAGACTCCTTCGGTAGGATGTCGATCCGCTCGATCTCAATTGAGAGCCCAGTTCGGTGACGAACCGTCTTGGCTTCCGCATCTAGCTTACGCCAGCGCTTGCGCATAGCTTCGGTATCGGAGTCGCGGACAGCTAAGAAGATTGCATGTGTAAGCTCCTGGCTGTTGAGATAGATTGGCGTCTGGGTTTGTAGGCCGTGCCAAAAACGCCCATGTGTTAGCTTCTTCATCTCCAAGAGAACGCGTATGCGATTATTGCCGGTGAACGTGAAGTCCACTGGACCACGGCCAGTCTCGACTTCGCGATCAACTCTGATTCCAGCGGGACGACAGTACTCCTCTACTATGCCGAGGAAGAGGAGCTGCATACTGGGCTCGGAAATTGGATTCAAGCTGGGAAGATCACGCCAGAAGACGCGCCAGCCGCCCCTACTTTCCGCCCAATGGCGGAAGCGATCAATCGCCCGGTGCACAAATCCCATCAGATCATCGATCGAGTTGATGTCGTCGCGATGAATTAGCGGTTCCTCATTCGCAGCTTGCCTCGCCACGTTCTGCCATTTAACGAGAAGACCTGGGTCGTTGTCGACATCGTATGGCTGGGGATTTGACTTCTCCATGACGTCGATCCAACTGCGAACCGACCCGGGATTAGCTCGCGCGGCAGCTACGATATCAACCTTCCTTACGCGTGTGGATATCTCCAAGTTCAAATCGTCTCTAAGTGACGAATCGAGGAAATCGTACCAATTGTTTGCCGCTAGCGTCGGGAGTTCTCCCAGGAAGCGTTTCGGAACTAGCAGAATTGGCTTGCTGGTTCGAGGGTCTACTGGTACGAGATGGGTCTCGTCTCTCCAACGCATTCGCATTTCATCGAAGGCGCTATGCCGAACTTCGGCCTCCACCATCGGTATTCCAAGAGAGTGACAGATGTGCTGCGTGTATTCTATTAGTTCCGGCTTAAGTAGATTGCATGTTATGTCAGAAATCCTGTCTCTATTAATTCCTTCGACAAGGATCCCCAATTCTTCAAAATGTCGAATGTCTTCGAGACCGCGTTTGATTGCCTCGCCCATCGCCGATACAACCTTCTTGGCGAGGTTTTCTCCAGTCCCTGATCCATCAGCGCTGGCCCGCGTGTAGCCCAATCGGAACTCATTAGGCTCCGGAAACTCCATGAGAATCAGAGTTCTCTTAGAAAACTGATGTGTTGCCTTGTTTCCTGCTTTGGCGAGTAGCATGAAGCCACGCTGAAAATGCTCCATTAGCTTGCGATGAAGGTTTCGCCACTTTTCATCTCTATCTTTGAAGATGAGAAATGGATCGACGAACAACAAGGTATCGCGTTCGAGTATGGGATCAAACCAGTCATACTGTTTGGGTTGAGGAATGTTGAAGCACTCACTGAAGTACACCGCGGACCTCGCCTTACAGCATGTAAGTTGGTCATCACTCTAGGCGACTGCAAATCGCATCGGAAGTCCTAAAGCGCTGCGGATCGGAAGCCGAAGTTCACGCATCAACTGGATCGGAACGTCAAGCATCTACCGGGACAGGACACACAAGCTCCAGTGCCTGCGTGTGAGGACTTTCTCTACGAGGTCAAGCCGGCCGGCGCTTCGCGCCGTCCGGGGGCCGGCACTGCCGGCCCGCTCCTTGTCTCCGCCACCGCGTGCCGGCGCGCCGGCCCCCTCGACGCGAGCAAGGCCGTCAGAACGTAGAGGACCGGCACCCGCAGCGCGTACCTACGGGCACCGGTCCTCCGGACTGCTGGCGGATCCTCCCCGCCCCCGCAGCCGAGATCGTCCGTCTCCGGCCGATGGCGTCAAGGGCGGCTGCGCCGTCCCTTCGGGATCGCCAAGGCGACCCTTGACACCACCGACCTCCGCCGGGTTAGGGCAGCTCCGGAGGCCGGAAGGGGGATGGAGCTGACGGCTACCGCCGGGAACGCGGCCGGACGCGGGCGTACGGCGCGGGACCTGGTGGCGGTTCTCACCAGGCGTTCCGGCCGGTGGGCGGAGCCGGGAAGCGGCCTTGTATGCGAAAGGTTGCGGGTTCAAGTCCCGCCACCGGCTCCCA
>JBJMIH010000292.1:0-3486 GCA_045806985.1 Mycobacteriales bacterium
CGGCTGTGCGACGCGCTCGGCGTGCCGCTGGTCGTGCTCGTGGACGTGCCCGGGTACCTGCCCGGCGTCGGCCAGGAGTGGGACGGCGTGGTGCGGCGCGGGGCGAAGCTGCTGCACGCCTTCGCCGAGGCCGTCGTGCCGCGGGTGACGCTGGTGATGCGCAAGTCGTACGGCGGCGCGTACATCGCGATGAACTCCCGGTCACTGGGCGCCACCAAGGTGTTCGCCTGGCCGGCCGCGGAGATCGCCGTGATGGGCGCCTCGGCGGCGGTGGGAATCCTGCACCGCAAGAAGCTCGCGGCCGCGCCGGTCGAGGAGCGGGAGGCGCTGCGGGCCCAGCTCATCGCCGAGCACGAGCGGATCGCCGGCGGGGTCAGCAAGGCCCTGGAGATCGGCGTGGTCGACGAGGTGATCGAGCACGACGAGACCCGCCGCCGGCTGGCCCAGGCCATCGCGGCCGCGCCGGAGCGCCGCGGGCAGCATGGAAACATTCCCCTGTAGGTCTGTCACGGTTCCGTAACGAAGCGCTGGCGAATGAGCCGGCCGCATCTCCTCACCGTGAGTGCTACCAGCACGGGTAGTACCGGCACGGGAGGGGAATGAGATGCGTTCGGTACCACGCGGGACGGGGCGTGCGGCGGGAGCGGTAGGCACCACCAGGCCGCTCGCCGATACGGGGGTTGACGCGGGTAGTCCGCGCGGCGCGGCCGTTGAGGGTGGCCGCGCGGCGCCCGCCGCCGGCGGTGTTGAGGGACGCCGCGGCGGCGAGGTGCGCGTACACGGAAGCACCCGGCTCCCGGGCTGGGGTGAGGTGTACGCGGGCCGGCGCGGGGAGACACGCGAAGGGGCGGCGGGTCTGGCGTGGACCCAGTGGGACCACTCCGCGACCCGCCGCCCCTCATCCTCGCCCTGGGAAGGCGTCCGTGCGGCTACACCACCTGGTGCAGCCAGGTGATGGGCGCGCCGTCACCGGCGTGCCGGAACGGCTCCAGCTCGTCGTCCCACTCGGCTCCGAGCAGGCGCTCCAACCCGTAGGCGAGCTCTTCGGGACGGCGGGCCTCGGCCAGCAACGCGCGTAGCCGGTCCTCGTTGACCATGATGTCGCCGTTGGCGCCGATGGCGGTGCGGAACACGCCGCGGCCCGGCACGTAACTGATGCGCTCGCCGTCGGCGCCGGGGCTGGGATCCTCCGTCACCTCGTACCGGAGCATGGACCATGCCCGCAGGGCGTGCGCGATCCGGCCGCCGGTGCCGGACCGTCCAGACCAGGAGCACTCGGCCCTGAGCTGGCCGGGTGCGGCCGGCTGGTCGGTCCATTCGAGACGGACCGGCGTGTCGAGGACACGCGCGATCGCCCACTCGACATGCGGACATACCGCCGTCGGCGACGAGTGGACGTAGACAACGCCACGGGCAGGCACGGTCTCCTCCTGGTGGGACGAGGTTCGCCTTCCCCTGCGGCCTCGCGTGTCCCCCCGGCAGGTGTGCCGTGCTGGACCTAGATCATGCCCTGCCTCGGCGTTCCGCGCCAGTTCTTCGATAAAGAGCCCAGTCTTTTCATCGACAGTCGGCCGGGATTTCGTCAGGTAGCGGCCTGAAAGCCCGCTTTACGGACGTGTGCCGAAGAGTCCGAGAAAATCTTCAGGTAACTCTCAGGCTTCCTCGAGCGTCATGTAGGGACGTGGGACCAACATCGGGGTTGTTGCTCGTGCTCGCCGCCGTGCTGGGGCTGGCCGGGGCCGTAGCGATCATCGTCTTCTGGGAGCGGGTGGGCCGGCTCTGGCCGGTGCGGATCGCGAGCCTCGTGGTGGTGCAGGCACTGGCGCTGCTGTCCATCGGGGTGGCCATCAACCGGCAGTACAGCCTGTACCCGCGCTGGTCGGACATCTTCGGCGGCGACCAGCAGCTGACCACGGTCGCCAAGGGCCAGGCCGGCACCGAGGACGCCCAGGTCAAGGAGGAGCTGGCCAAGCAGAAGGACAAGCACGACATGCTGGAGCTCCAGGTCACGATCCCCGGGCCGCGTTCGGGGCTGACCCTGCCGGCCCGGGTGTTCCTGCCGCCGGCGTACAACGACGAGCACTTCAAGGAGGCCCGCTTCCCGGTCGTGGAGGTGCTGTCGAGCTTCCCCGGCAGCCCGAAGATGAACGCCGAGTACTTCCAGTACCAGGTGCGGGCCAAGGAGGAGATGGACGCCGGCCGGATGTCGCCGACGATCATCGTGATGCCGGAGCAGAACCCGGTCGCCAGCAAGGACAGCGAGTGCGTCAACGCCGCCGGCGGCCCGCAGGTCGGCACGTACCTGAGCGACGACGTGCACGCCTACCTCACCACCGCGTTCCGGGCCCGCACCGACCGGCAGGGCTGGTCGGCGGTGGGCTTCTCGACCGGCGGCTGGTGCGCGGTGCAGCTCGCCGTCACCCACCCGGACTCCTACATCGCCGCGGCCGCGGTCGGCGGGTACTTCCGGCCCAACAAGGACGCGTCGGCCGCGCTCGGCGGCGCCCCGGCCGCCCTGGAGGCCAACGACCCGACCCGGCTGGTCGGCCGCGGCGGGCTGCCCTCGCTGTACCTGTGGCTGGAGTCGGCCCAGGACGACCCGGAGGCCTTCCACGCCACCACGAACTTCTACGGCGCGGTGAAGCCGCCGGTGGTGGCCGAGCTGAAGACGCTGGTGGCCGGCGGGCACAATCCGCGCGGGCCGCGGCTGTCCATCCCGGCGATCCTGGACTGGCTGAGCCTCCACATGGGCGCCCCGCTCAACCCGCCGCAGGTGCTCAACCTGGACCAGGGCACGATCTGCGCCACCGCCGGCTCCTGCAAGAGCCCCACGCCGAAGCCGCCGGGCGGCCTCTCGCAGCCGGGCGGTGTGCCGCCCACCCGGCCGCCACACGCCTGACCGGGGCGTTTGGTCCGGTACCGGCTCATATTCCGGGTCTGTCGCGACCGTCAGGCCGGCGCTATGGTTTTCCCACGGACGTCGGGGTGGGGAGCTCGCACATGAGCGAGCGTCAGCGAGCGAATCATGAGCACAGTGCGGTCGTGCCTCATGCGACCGGTGAGCGAAGCGAGGCGGTTGCATGAGCGTTTCGCCGTACTGGAACCCGAAGACCGAGACGCTGGCACGCGGCGACCTGGCCGCATTGCAACTGGCCAAGCTGCGGCGGCTCGCCGCGTACGCCCAGCTGCGCAGCCCGCACTACCGGCGGGCGTTCGCCGCCGCCGGCTTCCAGCCGGAGCACCTGCGTGGCCTTGACGACCTGCGCCGCATTCCCCACCTCACCCGCGACGACTGGATGGCCTCGCAGGCCGCCAAGCCGCCGTACGGCGAACTGCCGGCCATCTCCCCCGAGCAGGCCATCCGCGTGCACACCACGTCCGGGACCACCGGCCGGACACCGCTGCGGGCGCTGGACACCCGCAAGGACTGGGCGTGGATCGCGGAGATGTGGGCCTACGGGCTGTGGGCGGCCGGCGTGCGGCCCG
>JBJMIH010000293.1:0-17949 GCA_045806985.1 Mycobacteriales bacterium
GGCGCGCGCCCGGCCGCGGAGACCCGGGCGGCGGAGGTGGCCGACAAGGCGTTGCGCGCCGCGCTGGTGCGGCACGTCCGCGGCGCGGTCACCGCCCGCGCCGAGGCCGCCCGCGGCGCCCCCGTCGACGCGCTGACCTCGCTGTCCGCCGGCGCCGACATGCTGGTCCTCGGCCGCCGGCACCGCCGCCTGCCCCGCATCCTGCAGAGCTCGGTGTCCAGCTACGTGCTCCGCCGCGCCCGCTGCCCGGTCATCGTCGTACCGCCCGCGTCAGCGGGCTGACGGCATTGGATGCGGCGCCATGCCGTCGGGCTTGATGGTGACGTAAGGCTCCCAGAAGCCCTTCGGCAGCGGGCCGAGCACCGCGCCGGCGACGGCGCGGAGCGTCGCGGTCGGCAGGCCGGTGCCCTCGATGCTGCCGCCACCGGCGTTCCGGAGCGGTTTCTGGCCGTCGGTGCCCATCCAGCTCACCGCGCACAGGCGCGGCGCGCAGCCGGCGGACCAGGCGTCCCGCAGGTCATTCTTGTCCAGCGCGACGCTGGCGGTGGCCGCGAACTCGACCGGCGGCCAGCCGAACATGCCGGACCTGGCGTCGGCCAGGCCGCGGGGGTCTTTGGTCTGGTACTGGGAGGCCGCCGAGGCGGCGGCGCGGTACGCGTCGGAGGCGGCGACCGCCTGCGCCGGCGCGGTGTCGTGATGCCGGTAGAGCACGGTGCCGTGGCCGTCGCGCACCTCCTGCACGAGGTAGAGGTCCTGCCGCTTGCCGCTGTTCTCGATGGTGGCGTAGCCGCGGAGCAGGTCGGTCGGCGTGATCTCGTACCGGCCGAGCGCGACGTCCTCGGTGACCTGGCGGCTGCCGGACAGCGGCAGGCTGTCCTTGCCGTCCGGCCGGGTCCGGCTCATGCCCAGCGCCCAGGAGAACTCGGCGAGGCTCTTCAGGCCGGCCTTCCGGCCGGCGGCGGCCAGGTCCAGTACGGACGGCATCTGGTCGCGGGCGTACAGGGCCGCGTACACGAACGGCGCGAACGCCCTGCCCGGCGGCCGCCACGACTGGGTGTAGTCGTAGCCGGTGCCGACCTTCCCGCCGTAGTAGGCGAGCAGCCGGCCGGTGCCGGGGTCGGCGGCGACGAGCGCGGACCGCAGGTCGTCCGGCTGGCCGTCGGTGGCGGCGGTGGCGGCGGCCACGGCGGCCTGCTGGGCGTGCGGGTCGAGGGTGGTGACGACCTTCACCCCGTCACCGCCGAGGACCCGCCCGGACACGCCGTTCGCGGTCAGCTCGTCCCGGACCCGCTGGATCACCAGCCCGGCCGGGCCGGCGTTCTCCTGGAACAGCCCGCTGCCGCGCGGCTTCACCTCCGGGTACCGCTGCGTGCGGCGCTCGGCCGGGTCGAGCCATCCCTTCTCCACCATGCCGTCCAGCACGTACTTCCAGCGGTACCGGGACGCGTCCGGGTGGTTCTGCGGGTCGTACAGTGCCGGGCTGCGGATGCTGGCGGCCAGCAGCGCGCCCTCGGCGAGCGACAGCTTCGTCGCAGACCTGCCGAAGTACGTCTCGGCCGCCGCCTCGATGCCGTACGCGCCGCGTCCGAAGTAGACGGTGTTGAGGTAGGCCTGGAGAATCGTCATCTTGCTGTGCCGCTGCTCCAGCTTGATGGACAGGATCAGCTCCTTGACCTTGCGGGTCAGCGTGCGGTGCTGGCTGAGGAAGGCGTTCTTGACGTACTGCTGGGTGATGGTCGAGCCGCCCTGCTTGGAGCCGTTGCCGACCAGGTCGGCCCAGGCCGCCCTGGCGATGCCGGCGGGGGAGAAGCCCGACTCGGCGAAGAACTTGCGGTCCTCGGCCGCGAGCACGGCCCGCCACACCGGCTCCGGCACCTTGTCCAGCGTCACCTCGATCCGATGCTGGGTGCCGATCGTGGCCAGCGGGCTGCCGTCGGCGTAGGTGAGCGTGGAAACCTGCGGCGGTACCGGCATGGCCGGCAGCCGGACCGTCCGGACGGCGACACCGGCCGCGATCACCAGCAGGACGAGGATGGTCAGCAGGCTGTAGACGCTACGGCGCAGCCATCGCCGCCGGATCAGCGGGCGCTGCGGCCACCACCGCCAGCGGGGCCGGAACCGGGATCGCGGGGTGATGTCGGGGTGGCGGTGCCGACCGCCCGCGGGCGGTAACTCACCACCGCCGCTCGGCTCGCCGCCCGCCCGTTCCGTCGCCGTCATCAGACCTCCCCGTCCCGACGTCTCTACGGAAGAGACCCCGGCAGGACGGTCCAGGGTTGGCCAAAACCGGCATTCCTACCCAAAGAAGTTGTCAGATCACCGTGCGTTCGAGGATCAGCAGCGCGCCGACGGCGACCATCCCGGCGCCGGACAGCCGGCCCACCGCCCGCGCGGCGGCCGGCCGGGAGTGCAGGACCGTACCCGCCACCGAGCCGAGGAGCAGGTAGAACGCGGCGCAGGTGACCACAAAGACCAGGCCGAGCGCGCTCATCTGGACCGCCAGCGGCCAGGCCCGGCCGGGCCTGGCGAACTGCGGGAGCAGGGCGACGAAGATCAGCAGGCCCTTGGGGTTGAGCCCGCTCACCCCGACGCCCCGCGCGAGCGTCGCCGCCCAGCCCGTTGCCGCCGGCGGCGTGCCGGTCGCGGTGTCCGGAGCGGACGGCACGGCCAGCGTCCGCACGCCGTGCCACACCAGGTAACCGCCGCCCACCACGGTCAGCGCGGTGAGCGCGCCCGGGTTCGCCGCGACGAGCGCGCCGACACCCGCCGCGACGACGGCGGTCATGCCCGCGTAGCCGAGTACCAGCCCGCCCACCGCCGGGACCACCGACCGGCCGCGCAGGCCGGCACTGAGGGTGAACGCCCAGTCCGCGCCGGGCACGGCGATGAGCAGCAGGGCGACACCCCAGAAGGCGACCAGCGAACCGACAGGCATGGAGGGAAGCTATCCCCGATCGGCCGGCAAATGGTTCCAACTTCTTGCCGTTATGGGCCCAGTATTGGAAGGATCCACCCCGTGGACGCCGTCGACAGGAAGATCCTTGCGGTGCTCCAGCGGGAGGGCCGCCTCACGGTCACCGAACTCGCCGCCCGCGTCGGCCTGAGCGTCTCGCCCTGCCACCGGCGGCTCCGCGAGCTGGAGCGCTCCGGCACGATCCGCGGGTACCGCGCGATCGTCGACGCCGAGGCAGTCGGCCTGACCTTCCAGGCGCTCGTGTTCGTCACCATGCGGCAGGAGGACCGCGACACGCTGCTCGGCTTCGAGGCGGCGGTCGCTGAGATCCCGCAGGTGGTGCAGGCCCAGCGCCTGTTCGGCGACCCCGACTACCTGCTCCGCGTCCTCACCGCCGACCTGGCCGCGTACCAGCGCCTCGAGGACGACCAGCTCGCCACCCTCCCCGGCATCCAGCGCCTGACCTCGACCCTGGTCATGAAGCAGGTCGTCGACGAGCGCCCGCTCCCCACCTCCGTCCGGTAGCGCGCCTGGCCTGGCGGGAGCGGGTCCGGGGGTCAGCTGGCGGGTGGTGCGTCGCCGTTCTCGTGCCAGCCCAGCCACCACTCCTGCTCGGGCAGCTCGCCGGCCGCCTCCGACACCGCCCGCAGCAGCCGTACCGCGTCGGCGGTGGGCTGGTCCGGAAGGGCCGCGACGATCCGGTCCAGCTCGGCGCGGCGGCGCTCGATGACCGTGCCGACCAGTTCCCTACCGGCGGCGGTCAGCGTCAGCCTGACCTCCCGCCGGTTGCTCGCCGGCCGGGCACGGCGGACCAGCTTCTTGCGGACCAGCCGGTCGCACATCCGCGTCGCCGTGGACGGGCGGACACCCAGCTCGCCGGCCAGGTCGATGGCCCGCTGCGGGCCGCGGGCGGCGAGCACCACCAGCGTGCGGAACTGCGGCAGCGTCACGTCGGCGTCCAAGTCGGACAGTGACCGGGCCGCCAGCCCGACCAGCGCCCGGCTGGTGGTCAGGAGCGCCTCCACCAGGGCTACCCTGTCCGCCTGACCGGTGCTGACTCCGGCTTCCACGCCTCCAGCCTATCGAATGCACTAGGCAACTGTTGTCCTCGTGCGCGCCAGCGCCTTTCGTCGCCGACGGTAGCGAGGAGGCGTTCGGGCTGCTCAGCGAGTTCGCCAGAGAGCAGGAACTGTCGGCGGCGCAGCTGACCGGCGTGGGCGCGTTCGCGAGGTGGGTCAGCAGTGCGAGGTGCTGTCCCTTGTCGGCGACGTGGCCCTCGCCGACGACGATGCGCCCCGAGGCCGGCCTCGCCCTCATATCTCGCCCGCGACGACTGAGACCGCGCCGGCCGGTCAGTGGCCGGTGAGGCGGAGGGCGGCGGGGGAGAGCCGTTCGCCGGCCACCGCCGCCGGTGGCAGCGCGGCCTCGATCCTGGCCAGATAGGCCCGGTCGAGCCGCAGGTCGGTGGCGGCGGCGTTCTCCTCCAGGTACCGGAGCCGCTTGGTACCGGGGATGGGCACGATGTTGTCGCCGCGGGACAGCAGCCAGGCCAGCGCGAGCTGTCCCGGTGTCGCGCCCAGCTCGGCGGCGATCTCGCGGAGCGTGCCGACCAGGGCGAGATTGCGCTCCAGGTTGCCGTCGGCGAAGCGGGGGTTGGTGCGGCGCTGGTCGCCGTCGGGGAGCTGGTCGGCGCCGGTCACCGCGCCGCCGAGCAGGCCGCGGCCGAGCGGGCAGTACGCCACCAGCGCCACGCCCAGCTCGCGGCAGGCGGCCAGCAGCCCGGTCTCGGGCTCGCGGCTGAACAGCGAGTACTCCACCTGGACGGCCGCGATCGGGTGGACGGCGCTGGCGGCGCGCAGCGTGTCCGGGCTGACCTCGGACAGCCCGAGGTGGGCGACCTTGCCGGCGGCCACCAGCTCGGCCATCGCCGCGACGGTCCCCTCGATCGGGACTTCCGGGTCGCGCCGGTGCAGGTAGTACAGGTCGATCCGGTCGGTGGCCAGCCGGCGCAGCGACGCCTCGCACGCGGTGCGGGCCCACTCGGGCGTGCTGTCGACCCGGAACGGCCCGTCGCCGAACCGCAGCCCGAACTTGGTGGCCAGAAACACCTCGTCGCGCCGGCCGGCGATGGCCCTGCCGAGCAGCTCCTCGTTGTGGCCGGGCAGCGGGAGCCCGTAGGCGTCGGCGGTGTCCAGCAACGTCACGCCCAGCTCCAGCGCCCGGTGGATGACGCGGACCGACTCGGCGTCGTCCGCCGGACCGTAGGCGATGCTCATGCCCATGCAGCCCAGGCCGATCGCGGACACGCGCGGGCCGCCCGGGCCCAGTGTGGTGGTACGCATGCGGCCAGCCTGCGCGATGGGGCCGTGCCGGCCCAGCCGTTCGACGGTGGTCGAATGGTCGGCGTGATCGAGCTGGCATTCGACGCGGCCGATGTGGCGAGGGTCCGGATGGCCGTGTCCGCGCTCGGCGAGGTGGTGTGGAGCACGGTCGCGCTGCGCAAGCCCGGGCGGGCCTGGTTGCACCGACCGTGGCGGGACCGGGTGGTTGAGGGGTTGGCCGGCGAGGACTTCGGCCTGCTGTTCGCGATGACCGCCGGCCGGACGTACCTGCCCGACTTCCTCGTCCCGGTGCCGGCCGGCCCGCGACCCACGCTCGCCGAGGAACTCGAGGCGCTGGTCGCCACCCCGCCCGGGCGGGCCGTCACCGAGGCCGGCCGGATCCACCCCGGCCGGCCGCTCCCGCCCGAGCTGGCCGCCTTCGCCGCCGACCCGGTCGCCGGCCTGCACCGGCTCGCCGGCCAGCTGCGGCGGTACTTCGAGGTGGCACTCGCCACCCACTGGCCGCGGCTGCGCGCGGTGGCCGAGGCCGACATCGCGCACCGGACCGCGCTGGCCGGTGCCGAGGGCGCGCTGTCGCTGCTGGCCGGCCTGCACCCGGAGGTCCACTGGGACGGCGCCAGGCTGCGGCTCGCCGTCGGCCGGGTCGACTTCACCGCGCTCGGCGACGACCCGCTGGTGCTCACCCCGTGCGCGTTCGCGTGGCCGGCCACCCAGGCGGCCAACGTCACCGCCGGCGGCTGGCACCTGCTGTACCCGCCGCGCGGCGTCGGCCAGCTGTGGGAACCGGGCCACCCGACCCCGCCGGCGCCGCTGACCCGGCTGCTCGGTGCCACCCGCGCCGCCGTACTGGCCTACCTCGACACCCCGCGCGACACCACCGAGGTCGCCAGGGCGCTCGGCATCGCCACCGCCACCGCCTCCCACCACCTGACCACTCTGCGTGCCGCCGGCCTGGCCGTCACCACTCCCGACGGCCGCCGCCTCCGCTACCTCCGCACCACCCTCGCCGACCACCTCCTCACCGCCACCGGGCAGCCGTGAACGCGGGACGGCGGTACGGGCAATACGCACCATGCCATTGACCTTCCGGCGACCGGCGACGGAGCCCAGGGCCGGGTCGAGTGCCGCGCTGAGTGCCGCGGCGTTCACCCGGCTGTTCGACGAACACGCCGGTGGCCTGTACCGCTACCTGGCCGGCCACGTGGGGGTCTGGGCGGCGGAGGATCTCGTCGCCGAGACGTTCCTGCTGGCGTGGGCGCAGCGGGACAGCTATGACCCGGACCGGGCCGCGCCGCGGGCCTGGCTGTACGGGATCGCCACCAACCTGGCCCGCCGGCACCACCGCCAGCAGGAGCGGGCGTCGCGGGCGGCGGGCCGGGTGGCCGGCCGCGACCTCGACACCGAGGCCCACGACCAGCGGGTGGCCGAACGGGTGGACGCCGAGGTACGCGCCGCCCAACTGGCCGAGGCGCTGGTCCGGCTCGCGCCAGCGGACCGGGAGGTGCTGCTGCTGTGCGGCTGGTCCGGGCTCAGCACCGTCGAGATCGCGGCCGCGCTGTCGATCCCGGAGGGCACCGTCAGGTCCCGGCTGCACCGGGCCCGGCGGTGGCTGCGTGCGCACGCGCCGGCCGGCGGCGTGGAGGGTACCGATGAGTGAGGAGAGGGACATGAATGTGCGTCCGACGTGGACAGAGGCAGAGCTGGACGAGGCGATGGAGACCCTCGAGCGCACGCTGGCCGCCGACGCCGGAGCGCTGGCCAGGATCAGGTCCCGGGTACTGGCCGCGACGGCCGGGCCACCCGCGCGCACCCGGCGCCGGACCGTCCGGTGGGCGGGGCTGGCGGCCGGGCTGGCGGCGATCCTGGTCGGCGGGCTGGTACTCACCGTGGTCGGGGCCAGCCAGCCGCCACCGGTGTACGCGGAGACCGTGCGCACGCTGAACGGCGCGGCCACGCTGGCCGACCACGCGCAGGACCCCCAGGTCGGCCCCGGCCAGTACCTCTACGTCGCCACCCACGCGTGGTGGCGGGGCGAGGCGATGAGGTTCGTCTACCTCGAGGAGAACCTGATCGAGACGTGGGTGCCCAGCGACCGGACGCAGGAGTGGCTGGAACGCCGCAAGCTCACCGGCCGCCGGCAGTGGCTGTCCGGCAACGAGAAGGACGCGCGGGCCGCCGGCGTGCTGGATCAGCCGTCCTGGCCGGACGGTGACCAGCGGGCCCGGTGCGGCAGGTTCGGTCAAGACCCGGTCGACAAGGACGGCGGGCGTGCCGGGCCGTGCGGGGCGGGCGGCTGGCAGGAGCCGACCGCGGCGTTCCTGGCGAGCCTGCCGCGCGATCCGGCGGCGCTGTACGCGCGGTTGCGTGCCGACACGAAGGGCCACGGCCGTGACCCGGATGCCGAGGTGCTGGTGTACGCCGCCGATGCGCTGCGGACCGGGCTGGTACCCGCCGACGTGCGGGCGGCGCTGTACCGGGCGCTGGCGCACCTGCCCGGCCTGAAGGTCGTCGACCACCAGGCCAATCTGGACGGCCGTCGGGGTGTGGCGCTGGCCATCACCGGGGACGACGAGACCCAGCAGATCATCATCGACCCGGCGACCGGGCAGTTCATCGGCGAGCGGAGCGTGGACGACCACGGCAGGCCGGCGGACTTCACCTCCGTCACCACCGCGGTGGCCACCACGATCGGGGTACGTCCCACGTAGGCGAGGTGACCGGTGCGCGGCGGGATGGGATGATCCCGCCGCGCACTGCGTCAGGAGGACGTCGATGAGTTACTACCCGCCGGCTCCCGTGTACGGCGGCGGCTGGGGCGCTCAGCCGGCGCTGGACCCGCTGATCAGCCGCGAGATCGGCGGCTGGTTCGGCAAGGCCTTCGGGATCATGAGACGTAGCTGGCGTGGCCTGCTCGCCGTCGCCGCCCTCGCGCTCCTGCCGGAGACCGCGCTGTTCGCCATGGCCGGGCTGGCCGCCGCCGGCCACGAGTTCGTCCTGGCGATAGTCCTCGGCGGCGTCGGTGCGGTGGTGGCCTGGTTCATGCTGTTCCTCGCCGAGTCGGCGGCGGTCTGGCTGGCGGCCCGGCAGGCGGCGGGCCTGCCGGCGACGGTGGGCCGGGCGTACGGGTTCGCGCTGAGCCGGTTCGGCGCGCTGCTCGGTCGGGGCATCCTGTTCGGGCTGCTCGCCCTCGGCGGGCTGGTGCTGTGCCTGATACCGGGGCTGTTCGTGATCGCGGTGGCGGCCGCGACGATGCCGGCCATCGTGCTGTTCGAGCGGGGCGGCGGCCTGGTGCGGCGGGCGTTCCGGCTGTTCAACGCCCAGTTCTGGCCGGCGGTGGGCCGGGTGATGCTGGCCTGGCTGGTCGTCTCGGCGGCCACCTCGCTGTTCCAGTTCATCCCGCAGGTCGCCGGCCTGGGCCGGGTCACCCAGACCGGCGACGCACCCGACGAGACCGTCAAGGTCCACGGCATCGGCACGCTGGCCCACTGGCGTACCGCCGACGGCGCCAACCACTACCACTGGAGCTGGCACCTGTCGGTCGCGCTGCTCGTCGCGACCGGGGTGGCGCTCCTGCTCGGCCAGCTGCTGGGCATGGTGGCCAGGCCGGCCTTCGAGCTGGCCACCTACGCCTGGCTGCGCGGCGTGGAGAACCCGCAACTCACCACCGCGACCCTGGTGGCCGGCCTCGACGGCCAACCCCCCGCCGCACCCCAACAGCCGACCTGGGCATGACCCGTACCGCCGGCCCGTCAGCGGGCGACGATGGTGACCTCGGGGTAGCGGGCGGAGGGGCGGTCGAGCAGGGGCTGGCGGTGGTGGCGGAGGTTCTGGTCGAACATGGCCAGGTTGTAGCGGCGGGTGATCCGCATGGACTCGAGGCCGGTGGTGGTGGCGCCGCTGTCGACGCCGACCTGGTCGCCGAGGAGGGTCAGGTCGGTGAATGAGGTGTGCACGGTGCCGGCCACCACCAGCCAGCGCTTCCAGCCGGTCAGCCGCTTCCAGTCGTCGTCCCAGCTCGGGTCGCCGCCGGGCGAGTGGGTGACCTGCGTGCCGAGGAACATGAACGGGCGGTTCAGGCCGGTGGCCGGGACGCTGTCACGGGTGGTGCCGTCCATGTCGATGCCTGCGTCGACGCGGGGGTCGCGCAGCATGGTCACGATCGAGGCGGCGCCGCCGGCGGAGTGCCCGGACATGCCGATCCGTGACGCGTCGATCAGCCCGCTGCCGCGCCAGGCCGGGTGCGGGCCGGTCAGCCGGTCCAGTACGAAGGCGACGTCGGCCGCCCTGACCTGGTACAGCTTGGTGAAGAACGCGTCGTTCTCGTTGAGGTCGCACGCGGCGCAGGGGGCGATCCGGCCGCCGGGGAAGGTGACCGCGTACGTCTCGTACGTGTGGTCGATCCCGACGACGACGTACCCGTGGCTGGCCAGGTCCTCGGCCAGCCCGGACAGGGTGGCGCGCGGCTCGGTGTAGCCGGGGGACAGGACGACCAGCGGCAGGCTGTGCGCGCGCCCGGCGGGCGGTGCGTCGAGGTGGGCGTTGGTCCGCACCGTGCTGAGGATCTCCGGCGGCACGCCGGTCGCGTGCTTGCCGGCCAGGAAGAGTCGCGACTCCTCCGGCGTCATGTACGGCATCCGCTGCCCGTGCCGCGCGCCGGTGGGATACCAGACGGTGACCATGAGCTCCCGCGCGTCGACCGTGGGTACCCAGGGATCAGGGCGGGAGGTGTCCTTCAGGTACAGGGTGGTGGCGCCGACCGCGTGCGGGCCGGTGGGCCGGAGCAGGCTCGGTGGGGGGCTCGGTGTGGCGGTCGGTGTGGGGGTCGTCGCCGTGGCCGCCGTCGCGCTGGCCCCGAGTAGCAGCAGGCCAGCGACGGCGGCGACGGCGGCGCGGACGAGATGTCGGCGCGATGAGTTCGGCATGGGCAGAGGCTAGGAACGGCCGGTGGTGGCGCGCGTGCCCCGCGCTGCCGATTTCGGATACTTCGGTGGGGCGGTGATCGTCCCCGCGAAGTACGTCGGCGTCGTCCCTCCGGCGTACGGGCGGGTCTAGGTTCGGGTCGCGGTGACCACGGCCGCCGTGTACGGCATGGTGAAGCCGCCGCCCATCGCGTCGATGGCGGTTCCCGCAGCTGCCAGGAACTCGGCCAGCGTGTCCGGCGGGAGCCGGTTGAGGGTGCCGAGGGTGGGCATGTGGTCCAGCCACTCGTCCCGGGTGTAGTGCCTTTCCCAGGGGTACCGCCACTGCTCGGGGTCGGTGAACCCGCCCACCTCGCGGACCGCGTCGGCGGCCCTGGTGAGCAGCACCTGGTACGCGTCCAGGCCCAGCTTCAGCACCTGGAAGTTGAGGGGCTCGTCGGGCTGCACCCGCTCGTGGACGGCGACGAGGGCGTCGACCAGCTCGGCCGGCATCTTCTGCACGTGCCAGAACAGGGCCAGCCGGCCGCCGGGTCGCAGCACCCGCGCCGCCTTGGCCGCGCCGGCGACCGGGTCGACCCAGTGCCAGGCCGTCCCGGCCATGACGGTGTCGAACGTCCGGCCGGCCGGGTCCCAGGCCTCGAACGTCGCCACCTCCACCGGGAGGCCGCGGCGCCGCGCGAACTCGGCCATCCGCGGGTCGGGGTCGACGCCCAGCACTGTGCAGCCGGCCGCCTGGAACTGGCGGGCCGCGGTGCCGGTGCCGGCGCCGACGTCGAGGACGTCGGGACCGGGGCTGGCGGCGACGATCCTGGCCACCATCTCGTCGGGGTAGCGGGGGCGGGTCCGGTCGTAGCGGTCGGCGTTCAGGCCGAACGATTCCGCGATCTGCCTGGCCTGATGCGGCTCCTGGCGAGGTAGAGTGGGCATTCGCCCACTCTAGTGGGCAAGCGCCCACTCAGACCTCCGCTGGTGGTTCGCCGTCAGCGAAAGGAGGATGTACGGGTGCCTACCGGGGTGGCCATCCGCGACGTGCGCGGGCAGCTGTTCGACGCCGCCGAGCGCGTCCTGCTCAGGGACGGCCCGAACGGGCTGACCAGCCGGGCCGTCACCACCGAGGCCGGCTGCGCCAAGGGCGTGCTGCACCGGCACTTCGAGGACTTCGACGCCTTCCTCGCCGAGCTGGTACTGGACCGCATCGGCCGGCTCGACGCGCAGGCCGAGGCGCTGCTCGCGGCCGCCGGTACCGGCACCGTCGCCGGCAACCTGGCCGGCGCGCTGACCGACCTGTTCAGCTCGGTCGCGGTGGCGATCGTCGGCCTCATCACCTTCCGGGACGAGCTGCGCGGCCGCCTGCGCCGCGCCCTGCCCGGTCCGGGCATCCCGCTGCTCGCCCAGGCCGGCGCCATGATCGTCGGCTACCTCGCCGCCGAGCGCGAGCTGGGCCGCATCGCGGCCGGCGCCGACGTCGACAGCCTCGCGCTCGGGTTGATCGGGACCGGTCACCTGCTGTTCGCGGACCGGACGAGCCCGCCGCCCGATGCCGACGCGGTACGCGAGGTTGTCACCACCATCCTGGCCGGCGCCGTACCAGGATGAGTCATGACTGAATCGCAGGAACGCGCCGCGGGGCCGGCCACCCAACTGCTGCGGCACCTGGCCGAGCGGCTCGGCGCCACGGCCACCGCCTCGACCGTCTACGGAGAGCCGGTACGGAACGGCGACGTGACCGTCATCCCGGTCGCCAGGGTCCGCCTCGCGCTGGGGGCCGGCGGCGGCAGCGCCGAGGGCGACACGCCGGGAGAGGGCGGCGGTGGCGGCGGCGCGGCCTCAGCCGTCCCCATCGGTTACCTCGAACTCGCCAACGGCACCACCCGCTTCCGCCGCATCCGCCACCCGCTCGCCGACCTCGCCGTCCCCGCCGCCCTGCTGCTCGCCGTCACCGCCCGGATCGTGCGCGCCGCGCGTAAGAGGCGCCGCTGACCGGCGGGTTTCAGGGCGTGGTGACCCGCTGGGAGCGGAGAATCTCGGCGCTGAGCTGGACGCACTCGCCGCAGATCCAGACGCCGGGACCGGCCACCATCGCGCGGCCGGGATCGGTGCAGCCGCAGAAGGAGCAGGTGCGCTGGCCGGTACGGCCCTTGCCGAGGCGACGGCGGGGCCGGGGCGGCGGGGGCAGGCAGTCGGCGAGTTCCTTCTTGATCCGGGCGGGGTCCACGCCGAGGTGGTTGAGGACCCGGCGGGCGGCCGAGCCCGGGTCGAGGGCGAGCACGAACAGCAGGTGCTCGGTGCGGACCTGGCTCTGGCCGCGCCGGGCCGCCAGCCGCCTGGCCTGGACCACGGCCTCGTCGGCCTCGCCGTCGCCGACGACGCGGCGCTCCCGGCCGTCCGGGCCGGTGACGGTCGCGGGCGCGAAGAGGGCGGCACTCGTCTCGCGAACCCTGTCGCGGGTGACGCTGAGCCGGTCGAGGACGGTGGCGGCCACCCCGGTGTGCAGCAGGCCGAGCAGCAGGTGCTGGGTGCCGGGCACGCTGTCGTCCTCGGCGGCCGCGGCGCGGGCGACGTCCAGGCAGGCGGCCAGCCGGGACGCCACCACCATCGCCTCGGCGGCGTCGCCGAGCAGGTCGGTCACCTGGAGGCGATGCGCGTACCGCTGCCGGGCGGCCTGCTTGGACACCCCGAGCCGCTCGCCGATCAGCGTCCAGGACAGCCCCGCCGCCCTGGCCGCGCCGACGTAGTGCTCCAGCAGCGCCTCCGCCGCCTCGCCGGCCTCGGCCGCGGCCGTGACCGCCGTCTCCAGCAGCACCAGCGGGTCGGCGCTGTCCGCGGCGCGCTCGCGTACCGCCTCGATCAGCGCCCGCACGTCCAGTGGTTCCGCACCCATGCCGACAACTGTAGGTTGTCGAATCGTATGCGACAAGTCCACGTTGTCGGATGACGGTGATCGTTGACGCTCCTGAGCGTTGCGGGCCTGCCGGGTCCGCGAAACGGTGGAAGGCGGGAAGGAGGCATTTTTCATGGCTCAGGCCGTGCAGGAGTTCGGCGAGATCGAACGCAAGTACGAAATGCCCGACAGGGTGGGGTTCCCGCCGCTGGCGGGCCTGCCCGGAGTGGCCTCGGCCGGCGAGCCGGAGGAGGAGACGCTGGAGGCGGTGTACTTCGACACCGCCGACCTGGACCTGGCCCGCGCCGGGGTGACCCTGCGGCGGCGGGCCGGCGGCGCGGACGAGGGCTGGCACCTGAAGCTCCCGGTGGGACCCGACGAGCGCCGCGAGCTGCGCGCACCGCTGCGCCGGCCCGGTAGCGGCGCGGACGAGGTACCGGGCGAGCTGGCCCAGCTGGTCACCGTGCACACCCGGGGTGGGGAGCTGTCGCCGGTCGCGCACGTGCGCACCACCCGTACCCGCCGGCTGCTGCGCGACGAGGCCGGCGAGGTGCTCGCCGAGGTGGTCGACGACCGGGTGTCCGGGCAGACCGTGGGGGACCGGACGACCGTGTCGTCATGGCGCGAGGTCGAGGTGGAGCTGTCCGGCGGCGGCCGGAAGCTGTTCGGCGCCGTCGAGAAGCGGCTCGCCAGCGCCGGCGCCCGGCCGGCCCGCAACACCGCCAAGCTGGAGCGGGTGCTGGAGGACCGGTGGCCGGCCGACCCCGGCGAGCGCTGGCGCCGGCCGCGGCCGAAGTCGCGGGCCGGCGAGGTGGTGATGGCGTACGTGGCCGAGCAGGTCGCGACGATCAAGGCGTACGACCCGCGGGTGCGGCGCGACGAGCCCGACTCGGTGCACAAGATGCGGGTGGCGACGCGCCGGCTGCGCAGCGCGCTCCAGGCGTACGGCCGGCTGATCGACCGGGACGCCACCCGGGGCCTGAGCGGCGAGCTGAAGTGGCTGGCCACCGTGCTCGGCGCGGAGCGGGACACCGAGGTGATGGCGGACCGGCTGGCCGGCATGGTCGCCGCCACCGACGACGACCTCGTGCTCGGCCCGGTCGCGGCGCGCGTCACCGACACCTTCGCCGGCCGGCGCGCCCGCACCCACGCCGACGTGCTGGAGACCCTGGACGGGGCCCGCTACCTCGCCCTGCTGGACGCGCTCGACGCGCTGGTCGACCACCCGCCGCTCACCAGGCGCGCCCGCCGGCGTGCCCGCGCCGCGCTACCCCGCGAGGTGGCCAGGACGCACCGCCGGGTGGCCAGGCGGGCCGCCACGGCCGCGGCCCGCTCCGGCCCGGCCCGCGACGTGGCCCTGCACGAGACCCGGAAGGCGGCCAAGCGCGCCCGGTACGCCGCCGAGGCCGCCACCCCGGTGTACGGGAAGCAGGCCCGCCGGTACGCGAAGGGCATGAAGAAGGTCCAGGAGCTGCTGGGTGAGCACCAGGACGGCGTGACGCTGCGCCAGGTGCTGCGCCAGCTCGGCGCCCAGGCGCACCTGGCCGGCGAGAACGGCTTCACGTTCGGGCTGCTGCACGAGCGGGAGGGCGTGGCCGGCGAGCGCTCGGCCGGCCGGTTCCCGAAGGCGTGGCAGCGGGCCGGCAGGCCGCGCCGGCGCCGCTGGCAGCGGACGTGACGCGCGGCGCGCTCAGCGGGACGGGGCCTCGCTGATCGGCAGGCGCACCTGGAAGTGGGTGTCGCCGGGCCGTGAGGTGACGCTGATGTCGCCGCCGTGGCTGTTGACCACGATGCGGTAGGAGATGTCCAGGCCCAGGCCGGTGCCCTCGCCGACCGGCTTGGTGGTGAAGAACGGCTCGAAGACCCGGCGCAGGTTCTGCTCGGGGATGCCGGGGCCGGTGTCGCCGATGTCGACCAGTACCCGGTCGCCGTCGCGGGCGGTGCGGACGGTGAGCACGCCCTCGCCGCCCATCGCCTGCGCGGCGTTGTCGATGAGGTTGGTCCACACCTGGTTGAGCTCGCCCGGGTACGCCGGGATCTTCGGCAGCGTGCGATCGAGGTCCTTGACCACCTGGATCCCGTCGCCGAGCTTGTGGCCGAGCATGACGAGGGTGCTCTTGAGCCCGTCGTGCACGTCGATCCACTGGTGCGCGGCCCGGTCGAGCTGCGAGTACTGCTTCGCGGCGGCGACCAGCGTGGAGATCCGGTTGCTGGCGTCCTCGATGTCGGTCATCAGCTGCTCGGTCTCCAGCACGTACCCGAGCCAGTACAGGGCCTGCTCCAGCAGGTCCGGCGACACGCTGCCGGCGACCTCCTCCAGGCAGTCCGCGTCCAGGCCGCCGGCGACGAAGACCGGGGCCAGGTCCCAGGCGGCCGTGACGCCGTGGCCGTCCAGCCAGTCGCCCAGCTCGTCCTCGCGGTCGCTGACCTGCATCGGCGTCAGTTCGGGCGCCTTCGAGGCCCGCTCGATGATCGGCTCCACCACCTGCGTCAGCTTCTGGAGCTGCTCGGCGTCGATCCGGCCGTCGGCGAGCTTGCCGAGCTTCTGCCGCATGTGCGCGACCCGGTCGCGGAGCGCGGAGGTGGCGCGGACGGTGGCGGCGGCCGGGTTGTTCAGCTCGTGCATCAGCCCGGAGGTGAGCGAGCCCAGCGCGGTCAGCCGCTGCCGCACGCCGACCGTGGCCTCGGTGTTGCGCACGCCGAAGAACAGCCCCTCCAGCAGGTGCATCGCCATCGGGAACCAGTCCCGGATCACGGTGGCGAAGTCCTCGGCGGACAGCACCCAGAAGCGGCACTCGGTGATCGCCCGCATCGAGGCGGCGTACATGCTCACGGACGGCTCGTCGCGCAGGTACGCCCGGGTCGCGCCCATGTACACGCCGCGCTGGTCGGTGCGGGTCACCTCGACCTCGTCCTGCTGCACCTTGCGGGACAGCGAGAGCGTGCCGGACAGCAGCACGAAGAACGACTCGGCGGGATCGCCCTCGGCGAACACCACGCCGCCGGCCGGATACTCCGCCACCCTGCCGCGCTCAGCCAGCCAGTCGAGCTGCTCGTCGGTCAGCGCCTCGAACAGGAAGAGCGTCTTCAGCTCCGCCGGAGTGATGCTGTTCTCGCTCACGGTGCCTCCAGATACCGGTGGACCAGCGTCACCGCCATCGCGCCCTCGCCGACCGCCGCCGCGACGCGCTTCACCGAGCTGGCCCGCACGTCGCCGGCCGCGAACACGCCCGGAATGCTGGACTCCAGGTAGAACGGATCCCGGTCGCGATCCCATCCCGTCGGCCGCTGCCCGCTGTCGAGCAGGTCGGGGCCGGTGTAGACGAAGCCGCGCGCATCGCGGGCGACCGCGCCGTCGAGCCACTCGGTACGCGGCTCGGCGCCGATGAACACGAACAGGTGCTCGGCCGGGAGCGTGGTGGGGACGCCGCTCTTGTCGCAGACCGTCACCGCCTCCAGGTGTTCGTCGCCGTGCGCCTCCGTCACCTGGGTACCGGTGCGGACCTGGATGTTGCCGGTGGCGGCGATCTGCTGGATCAGGTAGTACGACATCGACCGCTCCAGCCCGTCGCCGCGCACCACCAGCGTGACGCTGCGGGCGTGCCGGCTGAAGAACAGCGCGGCCTGGCCGGCCGAGTTGGCGCCGCCCACGATCAGCACGTCGCTGCCCGCGCAGGCCGGCGCCTCGGTCGAGGCCGAGCCGTAGTAGACGCCGCGGCCCGTCAGCTCGGCCACGCCGGGCGCGACCAGCGGACGGTACGAGACGCCGGTCGCGATGATCACCGCGTGCGCGGACAGCTCGGTACCGTCGCTGAAGGTCACCACCCGGGCGCCGCCGCGCGCCGACAGCCCGACCACCTCGCGGGTGGTCAGCACCTCGGCCTCGAACTTCCCGGCCTGCCGGCGTGCCCGCTCGGTGAGCTGTGCCCCGGACACGCCGTCCGGGAAGCCCAGGTAGTTCTCGATCCGGGAGCTCTGGCCGGCCTGGCCGCCGATCGCCCGCCGCTCGACCAGCACCGTGTGCAGGCCCTCGGACGCGCCGTAGACGGCGGCGCCCAGCCCGGCCGGCCCGCCGCCGACGATGACCAGGTCGTAGAAGTCCCGTCCCGGCGCGGTCGACAGGCCCACGGCCGCCGCCACCTCGGCCGGCGACGGCGCGGTCAGCGGACGCCCGTCCGGCGTCACCACCAGCGGCACGTCCTCCAGGCCGGCGCCGGCGGCGTCGAGCAGCCGGCGGCCCTCCGGCTCGTCGGCGCCGAACCACCGGTACGGCACCAGGTTGCGGGCCAGGAAGTCGCGGATCTTGTACGACGGGGCGCTCCACCGGTGCCCGACGACCTTGACCTCCTCGACCTCCCGGTCGCCGGCCGCCCGCCAGGACTCCAGCAGCTCGTCCACCACCGGGTAGAACTTCTCCTCCGGCGGGTCCCACGGCTTGAGCAGGTAGTGGTCGACGTCCACGACGTTGATCGCCTGGATCGCCGCGTCGGTGTCGGCGTACGCGGTGAGCAGCGCCCGGCGGGCCCGCGGGAACAGGTCCATCGCCTGCTCCAGGAACTCCACGCCGTTCATCCGCGGCATCCGGTAGTCGGCGAGCAGCACCGCCACCCGGCCCCCGCGCAGCTTGATCTCGCGGAGCGTCTCCAGCGCCTCCGCGCCGTCGGACGCCCGGATGATCTGGAACTCCTGCCCGTACTTGCGGCGCAGGTCGCGGGCCACCGCCCGGGACACGGCGGGATCGTCGTCGATGGTGAGCATCGCCGGCCGGTTCACGGTGAGAACCCTCTCCTCAGCTGTGGGCGTACGAGGGAGCGTCCGGTACCTCCAGGCTCACCTCGTCCACGTAGCACCACC